>JAHYJD010000082.1 GCA_019429365.1 Bacteroidales bacterium
CGAGAAAGCCCTGCGCTACGAGCCCCGCTTCAAATGGGTAAAAGATGATATGTTGCCCAGGCTTAAGCAGCAGCAGGCCGGCAGATAACAAAAAACATTGCATTTGTTTAAGATTTTTTGTAATTTCCATGGTTGGAACCCATAAATCCATTCTGCCATGAAAAAAGCCATTCTTGCCACCGACCTTTCAAAAGCATCAGACCTGCTCATGGAATGCGCCCCGCAGTTCAAGGCCATGGGAATTGAACACATCACCCTTTTTCATGCCCCGGTGGTTAGTTTTAACTACATGGAATACAGCGGCTACTCTATGATGGTGCATATTGAAGCCCGAATGATCAATTTGCGCAACAAACTGAAGGAGGTGGGCATCCCGGCCGACTTTGTGCTAAAGGAAGGGCTTCCGTCGCAGGAAATTATTGACTATGCCAGCCAATACCCCGATGCCATGATCATTATGGGCAGCAAAGGCTTTGGCTTTGCCAAGCGCAACCTGATTGGCAGCACCACGCTGCGGGTGATACAGCAATCAAGAAATCCGGTGCTTATGATCCGCATAAAATACCTGGGTAAGAATGCCGCCGGCGAAGACGAATGCGCCCTGGAGTCGAGGAATCTGTTGAGTCACGGCATGCTGCTAACCGATTTTTCGCAAAATGCCAGCATGGCCTTTGAGTTTATCAAAGACAACCTGGCGGCGCATTTCGAGCAGCTCAGCCTGCTGCATGTGCAGGACACTGTGGCCCTGCGTCACCACGACAAGACAACCATTGCCCGCTTCAACCAGATCGACAACGGGCGCCTGCAAAAGCTGGCCGAAGAAATAGGCGCAAAAACCAAAACAAAGGCTGGCATCATGCTGGCTGAAGGCGCCGTAGTGCCTGAGATCATGCGCGAGGTGAAACTGAACCAGGTGTCATTGATTGCCCTGGGCACCCATGGCCGCTCACATTTCTCCGATATTGTGCTCGGAAGTACCGTATTCCCCGTGATTCAGCTGGTAGAATCGAATTGCCTGCTCATCCCTTTTCAGCAGGACTAAAAAGTCATTTTTCAGAAATATTAACAATCCCTTAAGGTTTTTTATGCTGATTAAGCCCTAAGTTTGGGCATTGGCAACGGAATATTGCGACAGCCAGCATCAGTTTTCAAAAAACGGAAGGCAATGCAGCGCTGGAAGAAAAGATTTATGAGCTGCCGGTGGTCGAAATTTTTCCATACCAGACCTTCTCTGAGTTCAAATATGCCTTTTTGAATTTTAAGGACCCCGACGAACCGGAGTTAAAAATGGATTTACCGGAGGTTGTCCCCGAACCCGATGTAGAAAAAATGCCCCCGGGTTTTGGGGTTGTCATTCCGGGCCCCATCACTTTTTTGTACGACCGCTTCAGCAGGCGAGGCAAAGCCCTGCGCAATTATCAGAACGTTTTGAGGCAGGAGGAACTGGCCATTCGTGCGGCACTGGTGGTAAACCCCCAGGTGATCGAACGCCTTACCGGACTGAAAGACCGCGTGGAGATCAACGCTTTCCTGATCCATTGCGGCATAACCGACGAATATGTGGTAAATACCCGCGAAACCGAGGTGTATGCAAGGATTATTGCCTGTTATGAAACCTATGTGGCTGATGGGAAATAAGGGTATTAAAACATTTATGACATATTAATTTGGAAAATTAAGCCTGAAGGGATATTTTTGAAAGGCAAAACATAGTTTACACTAATTAAAAACCATTATGTGTAAATATCTGTTCATTTTATGGTTTTTCCTGATGGCTGGCCTTGCCCAATCCCAGGATCGGGTATTGTTTGATCTCTCGGGGCCACCGCTTCCCAAAACCGAGTATATCGTCCTTGACCTGTTATTGGTGGAGTGTCATTACCAGCTTAGGTTTCAGCCCGATTCGCTAAACCCTGAACATATCCTGGAAGAGCCCATGGTGCTTCACCTCGGGCAGAAAGTCAGCAGTTTTCTGAACTACAATCGCTATTTGATTTCACAGGAATTGAAGGAATTAACCAGCAATGCTGACTTCAACAGGATATTGAATAGAAGCCTTGAACCGGGCCGCAGCACAGTGTTCAACCCACATATTTTTAAAAACTACCCAGAGGGCAAAATGACCACCCTCGATCGGGTGTTTATGGACTCATTTGAGTATGAGGAGCCCTTGTATCCCTACGAATGGAGGCTTACGGGCGAAACCGCCCAGTGGGAGGGCTATGCGGTGCAGCAGGCGTTGACCACCTATGGCGGACGCGAGTGGGTGGCCTGGTTTGCGCCGGAAATACCCTTCAGCGATGGGCCCTATAAGTTTGGAGGCCTGCCCGGGCTTATCCTCAGGCTTTACGACACCCAACGGCATTATGTGTTTGAACTCACCTCACTGACACCACAGGAGGTGCCCGGAGAGATAGAAGTATCAGCAAGCAGGCGCCTGCGCACTACCCGTGCACGCTTTTGGGAAGCCGAAAGAAAGTTCAGAGAAGATGCCGTAAACATTGTAAGGGAGTTCTTAATAGAAACCCCGGCCGACACCCCCCAACGCATCGAACGCAACATGCGCCGCCGCAACAATCCCATAGAACTTACCGCCGATTAGCAACATGAGACCTGTCAGCTTAATCCTCATTCTTTTCTTGTTTGCAAGCCTACCCGGTTTTTCCCAATTATTCCCTGTTTACCCGGAAAAAGAATTAGGACAAGCGGAGATCATCGTAACGTATTTGAAAACCTATCAGCAGGATACGCTTAGACCCAGATTAAGGGATGATAGAATGACCCTATTGATCGGAGAGAAGGTAAGTTCTTTTTATAGTGAATCTGTTGAAGCTTTTTCCCAATTATCCAAGCAATTTTCTTCTGTTGCAGACCTTCAAGCCTTTGCCGCCGATCCGGCAAATATCCCACGAAGTGCCTTTTTATATAGGATTTTTAAAAATTATCCGGAAGGGAAAATTACCACGACGGACCGCATACCACTTGATAGCTATTTGTATACAGAGAACTTGCCCTTGTTCGAATGGACTATAACAGGAGATACAGACAGCATTTCGGGCTTTAAGGTGCATATGGCAACCACCCACTTTGGAGGCAGAGACTGGATCGCATGGTTTGCTCCGGAAATACCCTATAATGATGGTCCATATAAATTCAATGGGCTTCCCGGTTTAATATTAAAAATCCACGACACCAGAAATCATTATGCATTTGAGGTGGTTTCCATTGAGACCCCGAAAGAAAAGACACCCATTCATTTCACCGAGCAAACCTATATCCGAACCACCAAGGATAGGTTTTCCAGGGCATGGAGCTCATTCCTTAATAGTGGTTTTTTGGGAACAGATGTAGTGCCTCATAACCAGTCACGTAATGCAATGATTAATCCTATGAGCCGCCGAAACAACCCCATTGAACTTACCGCCGACTGAAAACGCCAAAAACTTTATAGGACTTTGGGGCTATTTTTTTGTTGGCGTTCACGCTTTGAGTGAGGCGCAAAATCAAAGGGGGGATAAAAAAGCAAAACCCGATTGTTTGACTTTCGTCAGGGACAACCGGGACTACAACACAAAAATACAAAAAATTGTTCTAAATCAGTAAATTTGATTAAAATATTTATCAATGGAGTATCACGACTTTGAAAAAGCACTCTCAAAGCCAAGAATAGGGAGATTTTTGTTAGCCGCAAAACAAGATAAAGAAAAGGCACTTAAGCTATATAGGCATAACATAGAGTTATCGAAAACCTTATTTGGCTTGCTGGGCATTTTTGAAGTTACCATCCGCAATTATATTGACCACCACTACAGACAGAAGTTTGCTGATAATGAATGGCTGAAAAACCAATGCGGACAAGGTGGAATGTTTAGTCACCCCTCTTTCATAAAATATGGTTTTGAACCCAGAACAAAAATACTGACAACCATTGCCAAGCTGGGGAACAAATATTCACATGACAGATTAGTGGCAGAATTGAGCTTTGGGTTTTGGAACTATATGTTTGCACCGATACAGTTTTTAGTCGGCGGGCAGAGCTTGCACAAGATATATGAGAGGCGCCCAAAAGGAACCAATCAAAAGCTTATTTTCAATGAACTTGACGAAATCAGAAGTTTAAGAAACAGGATAGCACATCACGAACCGCTGATTTTTAATTCAAGAGATGAAATAATGACCGGACAGACAGAGAAAACTTACGGAATAATTCTGAAACATACAGAATGGCTGGGGTTTGATCCTTTAAAGCTATATCACAAACTGGATAACATGAATGAATTAACAAACAAGATAATCGCTGAAAAATAAGCAGGTAACACCAGCCTTAAGAATTTTCTTGGGTTTGTCGTTTTTTTTTTGATTTGTATGTATTTTTATTTACAAACCAAAATCATTAAGTTATGAAACGAGCATGCATTGTTAAAAACAAACACGGATGAAAATCCCTCATGCGAGTTCCATCCGACATTAATTTGAAAGTTATTTACGGATGAAACGAAAAATTTTAGCTTTGGCTTTTGTGGCGGCAATGACCCTGGGGCTGGCAAAGACCGCAAGTTCTGACAACAGTTGGCAATGTTTTACAATTTCCTGGTATTGTTTCCCTTGGTTTGGTGAAGGACCCGGGTTCAGCGCTTATATCTGCGGAGATACCTGGGAAGAGCAAATTTCAATGCTAGAATTTTATATTGAAGAACTTTGCCCCTAATTTTTTTGAGGCTGACTCTCTTTTTAAGAAAAAAATTCTGAGTCAGCCTCATTTTTTGTTTTAAAAAAATAAAAAAATAAAATGAAAAAGTTCTGGATATTAATTGGTTTAGTTGTAAATTTTTGTTTTAGCTCAGCCGGCCAAAAAGTTTCAAGTATTTCAGAGGATGCAAAGTTCAAACTTTTTTACTCCTTGGAGTTTAAGCAAGACACCCTTGATTTGGATTACTCAAGAAAAGAAAAAATGGTTCTATTGGTTGGTGAAACTATTAGCAAATTTCTGAGTTACGGCAATTATTTCATGGACTCAACATCAATGGCAAATCCTGAAATGAATTTTGATTTATACTTGAGCTTAAACCCTCCCCGGATTATTCATCATTTTCAAGTTTTCAAGCTTTTTGATTCAGGCAATATGTTAACGGTTGATAGGGTCTTCGCAGATAGCTTCCAATATTCTGAAATGATTAACAATATCCAATGGGAAATAACTAACTCAACCGAAATAATATTAGGATATAAGGCTCAGAAGGCCATCGGGAAGTTTGGCGGAAGGACTTGGAACGCTTGGTTCACAACAGAAATACCTCTTTCAAACGGGCCTTACAAATTTCATGGACTACCGGGCCTAATCATAAAGGTATTTGATAGCCAAAATCACTATGTTTTTGAATTAGAATCATTTCAAGAAGTTCGACCAAATAATGAAAAAATATTTTTACGAAGGGGAAACTATATTCAAACTTCAAAAAGAGATTTCTTTGATGTTCGCGAAAAGTTCAGGCAGGATGCCATAGCTGGTATCTTGACTTCTGGTATGCCAGTTCACGAAAGCACTGATTTAAACAGAATTCAGGACAACCAACGCCGCCGAAACAACCCCATTGAACTCACTGCCGATTAGCAAATGGAAAGAAAAACCAAAAACCAACCAATAAAGCATTTATGTTGATATATGTTATTAATATTCATTCTAAATTTTAGGTTTTGGTCGAATTTTCTTTGTTTTGTCGTTTTTTTTTTGATTTGTATGTTATTTCTAATTTTAACCTAAATCAAAAAATCATGAAGAAGAAAATTTTTGCTTTGGCTTTTGTGGCGACAATGACCATGGGTTTGGCTAAGACCGCCGAAAGTGGATCGGGTGGGCCTTGTCAAACTGTTTCTGTTGCTTGCCCGTCTGGGACAGAAGGCCCAGGTTTTACTGGAATTGTTTGTAATGCAAATGATTTCTATCTTTTACTTAACCATTATTGCACAGAACAGGAGGTTGATGATTAGCATTAAAGTTTCAAACCATCACTTTCAAAAATGATTGACAAAGAGGTTGGCTCAATAGTATTTTTTTTCTTTTTTGTGTATTATTGGGCCAACCTCTAAAAAACAATGAATAGCAAACAAGAAAAAACAATGAATAAACCAATCACCTTAATTATTATCCTTTTCACTTTTGCAAGCACACCAGGCTTTTCACAATTATTTCCTGTATATCCGGAAAAAGAAATTGGGCAGGCAGAAATCATTGTTTCTTACAAGAAAACATTTCAACGGGACTCATTGAATTCCAGAAAAAGCAGAGACAATATGACCCTGCTAATTGGAAACAATGTCAGTTCATTTTACAGTGAATCATATGACAGGTTCGAAAAAGCAACCAGGCGCTTTTCAAATGTAGCCGACTTCCAGGCTTTTATGAACGATCCGGCAAGCAATATTAGAACGGGCGGATCATTATATAGAATATTTAAGAATTATACTGAAGGGGAAATTACAACAATCGACCATATACCAAGTGATGGTTATTTGTACACCGAAAACCTCAAGTTATTTGATTGGAAAATAAGTGGTGAAACCGACAGTATTTTTGGTTATAAAGTTCAAAAAGCTACTACTTGTTTCGGAGGCAGAAACTGGATCGCGTGGTTTGCTCCCGAAATTCCCTATAACGATGGTCCTTATAAATTCAACGGGCTTCCCGGATTAATATTAAAAGTCCATGACACCAGAAACCATTATTTATTCGAGGCTGTTTCTATAGAGATTCCCCAAGAAAAAACACCGATTTATTTTACCCAGCAAACCTATATCAGGACAACCAAAGAAGGTTTTTTTCGCGCATGGAATTCCTTCAGGAATAGTTTTGTTGGAAGAGATGACATAGTACCTGACAGCCACTCACGGCATGTTATGAGCGAAAATTTGAGGCGAAACAACAACCCCATTGAACTAACCGCCGATTAGCAAATGAAAAGAAAAACCAAGAACCAACTAATAAAGCATTTATCTTGATATATGTTATTAAGAATCATTCTAAATTTTTAGTTTTGATCGAATTTTCTTGCGTTTGTCGTTTTTTTTTTTTGATTTGTATGTATTTTTATTTACAAACCAAAATCATTAAGTTATGAAAAGAAAATTTTTAGCTTTGGTTTTTGTGGCGGCAATGACCATGGGCTTGGCAAAGACCGCCGGGAGTAATGACTGGCCGTGTGAAACCATTTCTTATGAGTGTTCGCCGGGGAGTGGTCAGGGTTTTACTGCAATGGTTTGCGGCAGTGAATTAGAAAGGCTAGACCAAATTTCAATGTATTGGTGGCATTACTGCTCAGGCATTTACGAACTGAGACCTTGTTGTGATTAATATTATTAACTTGGGTTGCTTCAATGGGGAATGATTTTTCTTAAAACTATTTCTCATTTAATGTAATCAATTATGGGGCAGTTTTGAAAGAAAAAATCACATTGAAGCAACCCATATTTAAAGAAATCCTAAAATGAACAAGTTTTTAATTATTCTTAATCTGGCTCTATTATTGGGAATTCATTCCTTGTCGGGGCAGCCTCTTATTAAAACCAAAAACCTGGAAGCATTGGATTACTTAATCAAGTATGATCTAATTTTTCAAGAAGACTCAACCAACAACCAATTCTTGATTACTGAACCTATGATATTGCTTGTTGGAGGTGAAATCAGTTCTTTCTTAAGTTATAATAAATTCAGGCGTGATTCTGTATCACAAAGAATTACCAATCAAGCAGAGTTCAGTGCTTTCCTGCAAACCTACCATCACAACAATCCTATGCCAAGGGTTTTTTATACAATCTACAAAAATTATCCCAAAGAGAAAATCACTTACTATGGAATGCTTTTCCCTGAGCGTTTTCATTATATTGAAAATTATAAAGCATTCCGTTGGACAATTCACGACCAGCTCAAAGATTTGCATGGTTATAAATTGCAAAAAGCCACCACCCGCTATGGGGGCAGAGATTGGATTGCCTGGTTTGCCCCCGAAATACCTTTGAGTGAAGGTCCATATAAATTTGCCGGGCTACCAGGCTTAATTGTTGAAATCTACGACACTCAAAACCATTACCGCTTCGAGCTGACCTCCATGGTTAAGCCAAGCGAGAATGAGTTCATTAGCATTCCCGCAGACATGAGTTCAAAAGAAATTAGCAGAAAACAGTTCAATGAAGCCTGGCAAAGGTTCTTACAAAATCCCGAAGCAGCCATGGGGTCAATGATTATTTCTGAATCGCCCGAAATCAGGTCGAGAAGAATGCAGATCAGAAGAAACAACCCAATTGAACTAAAAACAGAATAAAGATGCTTTCAAAATAATCTGAAAATGAAAATTTCCTGTTTTTTGTTATTGGTTTTTTTTGCTATACAAACAAACGCCCAGGATTACCTGACCCCTGTTGATAAAATTTTATTTAAGGGCACTTACAATTTGTGGTATCAACCCGACACCACCCGGCCCGGCAAATACCAGCGCGATAAAGTCCTATTGCAGGTGGGCGAAAACATAAGCAAGTCATTGAGCCTGAATCTTTTCTTAAGAGACTCCATAATTATGCATGTAGAACCCTCGGTTATCTGGAGCGATATGAGAATTTTTCCACCGGTAAATTTTTATTTTCAGGTAATGAAAAATCACCCTCAAGGAAAAATAACTACTGTTGACAATGTTTTTACGGATGTTTACACCTACACTGAAGCATTCGATCTGTTTGACTGGGTTTTAACGGGCGAGAAAGATTCTATCAGCGGATATGCCTGCCAAAAAGCAACCACAACTTTTGCCGGCAGGGATTGGATTGCATGGTTTTCACCGGAAATTCCGGTAAGCGATGGCCCCTATAAATTTCACGGACTGCCCGGTTTAATTATAAGAATTTACGACACCGACCATCACTACAATTTTGATCTGGAATCCTTCCGGCCGGAAGAAAACCAAAACAATGTTTTATTTACAAAAAGGACATTAATACCAACCACAAAAAAAGTTTTTCTTGAAGCGCTAAAACACTTTTTGCGAAACGCAGCCGGCTCTATCCTTGCAGGAAATGAGGCAATGGCAGAGCACCCCGAATCGCTCGAACGCATAGAACGGGCCGTAAGCATGTTTAACAACCCCATTGAGTTAAAGGCAGAATAGCACGATTTTTGATAATAAAACCAATACAATATTTACCAGAAATCTGAAAAAATTACAAATGCGGTTTTCCTGGTTTTTTTGTTTGTTTTTTCTGCCCCTGCAGGCGCTGCTGGGGCAGATAACCCTCGAAGGCCGGGTGGTCAGCACCCAGGGCGAGGCGCTGCACAACATCAACATACTGATATACCCGCCCGGCAGCAATGTGCTGATTGCCTTTGCCGTAAGCGACCAGCAAGGCCGCTGGCGCAGCACGGTGAACAGTGCCGCCGACAGCCTCGACATCGAAGCCAGCAGCATACACTACCGCAACGAGCGCCGCCGCATTGCCAACCGAAGCCAGTCAGTAGTTTTTGAGCTGGTTTATGAAGTTAAGGAGCTGAGCACCTTTACCATCAAGGCCCCCGACATTGAAAGGCGGGGCGACACCTTAAGCTACCTGGTAAGCTCGTTTGCGCGCGAACACAACCGCTCCATTGCCGATGTGCTGCAAAACATGCCCGGCATTGAAGTGGAGCCTTCGGGCCGCATACTTTACCAGGGCGAGCCCATCAACCGCTTTTATGTAGAAGGCCTCGACCTGATGGGCGGCCGCTACGGCATGGTGAGCCGTAACATGCCCCACCGCTCGGTGGCTGCCGTTGAGATCATAGAAAACCACCAGCCCATTCGCATCCTCGAAGAGCGCGTGCCCTCGTACCAGGCCGCATTAAACCTGAAGCTCAAGCGCGAGATCACCACCACCGGTACATCCAAGCTGGGCAGCGGCATAAGTCCACTGTTGTGGGATGCCAACATCACGCCCATGACCTTTACCAAAAAGTTTCAGGTGGTAAATTCATACCAGGCAAACAATGCAGGGCAGGATGCGGCCAAGCAGCTCACGGCCCTCACCCTGCAGGATATGCGCCGCAGTGCCGGCCGCCCGCGCGAAAACCCCGAAATGCTGGGCATACAAACCATTGCCCCACCCGACTTCAACGAAAGCCGCTACCTCGACAACAACATACACCTGCTCAACAGCAATGCCCTGCTGCGCCTTAGCAACGACTTTCAGTTGCGCGCCAACCTGTATTACATAAACGACAGCCAGCGCCAGCAAGGCCTTACCTATCGCACCCTTTACTCACCTGCCGACACCCTTTTCTTTGCCGAGTCGCTCGAAAACCGCCTGCACGACAATTACCTTCAGGGAGAGTTTACCCTGAACCGCAACGTAAAGGAAAACTACCTTGACAACAAGCTGCGTTTCAACACCCGCTGGGACAGCCGCCGCGGGCAGCTCGCCATAAACGACGAAGGCCTGGGCCAGTCGCTAAAGCACCCTTTTCGAAATCTTTCAAATGATCTTCGATCAATTAAACCGGTAGGCAAGCATCTGGTGGAGTTTATGTCGTTCGTTTCGTACGATCACAGCCCCCAGCAGCTGCAGGTAAGCCCGGGCCGCTTTGAGCAGGTGCTCAGCCCCGGCGGTGAGGTAGAAAGCCTGCGCCAGGAGCTCGACCTCAAACGCTTCTTTGCCGACCACTCGGCGGGCTTTACCTTTGGCTGGAAAGGCATAAGCATAAGCCCGCGCCTGGGCTTTGCCTACCGAAACCAAAGCCTCGAAAGCAGCCTTTGGCAACAGCAAGACGAGCAATGGTCAGTAAGCTCCGAAGCCTTTTCGAATGAGCTCGATGGAGAGCATTACCGCACCTACTTGCAAACCGACCTCAGTTACCGGAAAAACGACCTGACCCTTACTGCCGGCCTGCCCCTGAGCTGGCAGCATATAAGCCTTGATGACCGTCGCCTGCAGCAGGGGCAGCAACTCAGCCGCACGCTGTTCGACCCAAGGCTCTCGGCCGACTACCGCCTCAGCGGCTTCTGGCGCGTGAGGGGGTCGTGGAGCTTCAGCAACAGTCTGGGCGATATGGACGGGGTGCATTATGGTTACATTCTCAAAAACCATCGAAGCCTTCAGCAGAATGCCGCGCCCCTGTCGGAAACCAAACGCCACAACCTCTCGGCATTCGTAAGCTACCGCAATCCCATTACCTCCTTCTTCAACTCGCTCACTTACTTTTACAGCATCAGCGATTACAACCTGATGTACAGCAACCAGGTGCAGGCCGATGGCACAACTATTCTACAGGCCCTCGAAATGCCCAATACCGGCTATAGCCACAACCTCACCGGGCAAACCAGCAAGTACTTCAGCTCGGCAAAAAGCACCGTTAGCTTTAGGGCAAGCTATAGCCATAATCGCCGGCAATCGCTCCTTAATCAGCAGCTTTTCGAAACATCGAACCAGTTTATAAACCTCAGCCCCCAGATCAATACCCGCATCACCGAATGGCTCAGGGGCGAGTACCGCGCCAACCTGAGCTACATACAAACCTATATTGAGTCGAACCGCAGCAGCAATATTAGCATGCTCAGGCATTTTCTCGATTTTCATGCCTTCCCGCGAAGCGGCCATTACCTGGGCCTCACTACCGAATACTACCGCCACCGCAACAATGAGCACGTTTTCGTTGACCTGTTGTACCGCTACACCATAAGAAAACACCGGGTCGACATTGAAGCCCGCTGGCTAAACATTCTGAACACCGACACCTATACCACTTTCCAGGCCAGCGCTTTCTCGGTAGTCGAATCTACCTATATCCTGCGCCCCTCGCAGGTGTTCCTTTCGGCGAGGTTTAGTTTTTAGGGGAAGAAGCTGCGCGTTGTCTTTGTTGTCTTTGTTGTCTTTGTTGTTCCCGCATGTGCGGGATTGTCAGTTGCGCGTTGTCGGTTGTTTTAAATGGCAGAAATCTCGATGAATAATTACGCAAAATGCGTAACGTAATTTGCGTAATAAAAATCTAGTCCCACTAGCATTATATTATATAAATTTTTCGTAAATTGCGTAACGAAAACTTCGCAACGAAATTTTCGTTACGAAAATTACGAGTTATGCAAACACATGGCAACCCTTTCGTTCTGGCGGGTTATGTTTCAAGGGAATATTTCTGCGACAGGGAAACAGAACTGACCTGGCTGAAGGATCAATTTACGAATGACCGGAATATGGTTGTGTATTCCTGGCGAAGAATGGGCAAGACCTCGCTTATTCATTGCCTTGCACATATCCTGGAAAAAGAAAATCAGGCCGACTTGATTTATGTCGATCTAATGAGTGCTCGTAATATGCAGGATACTATTAAAGCTATTGCGCGGGCAGTTCACAATAAATATGGCCGCACATCGAAAGGAATTAGCAAAACACTGGGCACTTTGTTTTCGCGGCTGGGAATGAGCATTTCGTTTGATCCGTTAAGCGGAATCCCAAAAGCAACGTTTGGCCTAACCATTCCCTCCCCAACAGAACATTCGCTGGAAGCACTGGGTGAATTTCTGAACGCCAGAAAAAAGAAAATCGTCCTGGCTATTGATGAATTCCAGCAAATTACCCGATTTTCTGAAACCAATGCAGAGGCTGTTTTCAGGTCGTGGATGCAAAGCAATCCAAACTTAAGGTTTATTTTCTCGGGAAGCCAACGAAACCTGATGCGTTCCATTTTTTCAGAGCAAAACAGGCCTTTTTATAAAAGCACCCAAATACTCGACCTTCGCCCCATCCCGCTAAATGTTTACCACGATTTCATCAAAAAACACTTTAAAAAAGCTTCAAAAAAAATAGATTCAACAATTATTGAAGAAATATATGATTGGAGCAGGGGGCAAACGTATACCATTCAACTGGTTTGCAATAAGGCTTTCGGTGCAAATCAAGCAATCACTCCAGAAACCTTGCAGCGAATCTATCACGAAATCATTGAACAGGAGAAGCCGGTTTTTTACAATTACATGAAAATGCTTACAAATATTCAATGGGATGTATTACGGGCAATAGGATTATCAGAGCCGGTCTCAAGCCCGCATTCCAAAGACTTTATCACCGCACATGGGCTGGGAGCGCAAAGCTCGGTCAGCAGTGCCCTGAACGCGCTCGTGGAAAAGGAGTTAGTCATCCAGGAAAAAGATCAATACTTTTTGCACGATGTGGTCCTTTCCCGCTGGTTTCAGCAACAGGCCTAAAGGGAATGCCCTGCGGTCTGCGCCCATGCCCTCTGCCCTGCGCCCTGAGCCTTTTCTGTCGAGGGGTTCATTTTTCCCTTTTCATTCATTACCTTTGCAATCTGATAAAAAAATCCTGATAATATGCTCCGAACACATACCTGCGGCGAGTTGCGCCTGGAAGATACCGGAAAAGAAGTGACCCTGGCGGGCTGGTTGCAGCGCTCGCGCGACCTGGGCGGAATGACCTTTATTGATCTGCGCGACCGTTACGGCCTTACCCAGCTGGCCTTTAACATGGAAACCAATGCGGCATTGTGCGAACAGGCCCGCGGGCTGGGACGCGAATACGTGCTGCAGGTGAAGGGAACGGTTACCGAGCGCAGCAATAAGAACTCTAAAATGCCCACCGGCGACATTGAGATCATAGTGTCGGAAATCGTGGTGCTCAATCCGGCACAGACGCCGCCCTTTACCATCGAGGAGAATACCGATGGCGGCGATGAGCTCAGGATGAAGTACCGCTACCTCGACATTCGCCGCAACAGCGTGCGCCGCAACCTGGAGCTGCGCCACAAAATGGCCGTGGAAACACGCAACTACCTGAGCAATCAAGGCTTCCTCGAGGTGGAAACCCCCGTGCTGATCAAAAGCACCCCCGAAGGCGCGCGCGACTTCCTGGTGCCCTCTCGCATTCATGAAGGGCAGTTTTATGCCCTGCCGCAGTCGCCGCAAACTTTCAAACAGCTGCTCATGGTGGCCGGCATCGACCGCTACTTCCAGATCGTGAAGTGCTTCCGCGACGAAGACCTGCGCGCCGACCGACAGCCCGAATTTACGCAGATCGACTGCGAAATGTCGTTCGTAACACGCGACGACGTGCTCGATACTTTTGAAGGACTGGCCAAACACCTTTTCAAGGCCGTGAAAGGCGTTGAGAACGTAAGCTTTGACCGCATCAGCTATGCCGATGCCATGAAATATTATGGAAGCGACAAGCCCGACACCCGTTTCGGGATGCGCTTCGCCGAGCTGAATGAACTGGCACAAAATAAGGGTTTTCAGGTATTTGATGATGCCGAACTGGTGGTGGGCATCAATGCCGAAGGCTGCGCCGAATACACCCGCAAACAACTGGATGAACTTACCGACTGGGTGCGCCGCCCGCAGATCGGCGCCAAAGGCCTTGTGTATGTGAAATACAATGCCGATGGCAGCTTTAAGTCGTCAGTTGATAAATTCTTTGACCAGGAACAACTCAAAGCCTGGGCGGATGCTTTGGAGGCCAAGCCCGGCGACCTGCTTCTTGTTCTGGCCGGCGAAGCCAATGCCACCCGCAAGGCCCTGGGCGAGCTGCGCCTCGAAATGGGCAAACGGCTCG
>JAHYJD010000198.1 GCA_019429365.1 Bacteroidales bacterium
ACCAGGTACAACATGCTGCAGCGCCGACCATACTCCTATCTGGTGGATAAAAACTTCCCAGCTAACCCCCTGCTCTGCCAGGGCCGATTGCACCTGGGGCAGGTCCAGACTGGTGCCCACTCCAATAATGGTAGATGTGCCCACTGCACCAAAAGAAACAGCAGTGCTGTTGGCAATGAGTGCCACCATAACCGCTGCCAGGGCAGGAAAACCAAGCGAAAGAAGCAAAGGTGCTGCAATAGCAGCCGGGGTTCCAAACCCGGCAGCCCCTTCCAGAAAACTCCCGAAAAGCCACGTTATGATGATGGCCTGCACACGTTTGTCGGGCGAAATACTGGTAAAACCCTGTTTAATGGTTTCAATGGCTCCACTTTCACGGAGGGTAAACAACAGGGTGAGAGCACCGAAAACTATCAGTAATATTTTAAAAGCAATGACAATTCCGTTGAGTGAGGCTGCCAGGACCCAGTTGGGATATGTATTCCACACGAAAAGTGCAAGGAGTAAAGTTACCCCGAAAGCTACCGGCATGGCAACGGTGGCTGGTTTACGCAAAACGGCCATCAGCAGAAAGATCACAAAAATGGGAAGGGCAGCCAGCAAGGCAAGTAGTCCATCAGTCATACAACCATCGTTTTTTTTATTTCATACCGGATACGTATAACACCCGGTCAAAAAAAATCTAACACTTCAACCCTGTTTTGGTTCAGCCTTGATCAACCTATCAACTCCTCCCCATCTGCTTCTCAATATCCTCCAGCGATGCTCCTTTGGTTTCGGGCATCATGCGCCAAACGAATATAAGCTGGAGCACCATCATAAAAGCAAAGAACCCGAATATGGGTGCCTGGCCAAATTTTCCGGCAAACCACGGGAAGTTACCTGCAATTAAAGCAGCAAATACCCAGTGGGTGCTGCTGCCAAGCGAATTACCCCAGGAACGCACCCTGTTGGGGAAAATTTCCGATATGAAAACCCAGATAACAGCTCCCTGACCGATGGCGTGGGCAGCAATAAAGACAAACAGCAAAATGGGTAAAAGTATTCCTGAACCCGGGCTGCTGGTGGTAAACAGCCATGCCACCAGCGACAGGGAAATGATATATCCGAAAGAACCGATGTACATCAGAAAACGTCGCCCCATGCGGTCGATGAGGGCAAGACCAAGCATAGTAAATAAAAGATTGGTAAAACCAATGCCCACAGAAGAGAGCAAAGCCGCATCGAGCCCCATGCCCGATGCTTCAAAGATGCGAGGGGCATAATAAATAACTGCATTTATACCTGATACCTGGTTAAAGAAGGCAAACAGGAATGCCAGCATGATGGGCAGGCGGTAACGGCCTGAGAAAAACTCTCCCAATCCGGCTTTCTCCCTTTTGCCGGCTCCTGCCTGTATTTCCGCAAGCGATTTTTCTGCATTGCCAGAATCAATTATGGCAAGTACGCGCAAAGCTTCGTCTGTGTCACCCTTCTTGAGAACCAGCCAACGCGGACTTTCCGGTACAAAATACACCAATACCAGGAAGAGCACTGCCGGGAAAGCCTCCACACCCAGCATCCAGCGCCACGCTTCGGGATCTCCGGTTCCTATGAGCCAGTTGGAAAGATAGGCTAACATTATACCCAAAACAATATTGAACTGAAAGAGTGCTGTAAGCCTGCCCCGCTGGTGTTTGGGTGAGATCTCAGCGATATACATGGGTGCCACCACCGATGATGCACCTACGCTCAATCCGCCAATAAACCGGAAAAACATCAGCCACCCTGCATCGGGTGAAAGTGCTGAACCCAAAGCAGAGATCAGGAAGATGGCTGCTATATAATACAATGCTTTTTTTCGCCCAAGGTACTGGGCAGGAATACCTCCGAAAATGGCCCCGATAATGGTGCCGTAAAGAGCCATCGCCACAAGCTGGCCTGTCATGGCATCACTCAAAGACCAGAGCTGCTGCACGG
>JAHYJD010000083.1 GCA_019429365.1 Bacteroidales bacterium
GCCCATGTTTTTCAAAAACCCCCAATGGCAGAATGCAAACCCCACCTGATTTTTCAGCCGCACGAACAAAGTCGGCTGAGGTTAGTTCTTCAAGTTTAACAGGAAGCTCCTTTGTCAAAGGTTGTTGGGCCTGCCCAATTGACACGGCAAGAAAAAAAATCAGGAAGGCAGCTGGAATGATTTTCTTATTCATGACATTAAATATATTAAAGCTTATGCTATTTAATTTTTTGAATTAATTTCTTCAAACATGCTTTTCAGCAACTCCTTTTCGTAATCACCAAAATACTGCCAGAACATGATCCCCTTCAAACCATTTTCCTTGACAAATTTACCCTTCTCCCTAATTGACACTGGGTTCTCATACGTAATAAAGATTTTTTCTTCGGGATTCCATAAAAAAGGAACCAAGGCCGAGGTGTCCCACAATTGCTGGTAAGCCGGGTCGGACAGATAATTCTGCACGATGCTGTAATAGTTCAGGTTAACTCCCTGGAGGCCTTTTCCTGGTTGCCCCAAGCCGTTGTTTTCAGGATTAACTTCCTGCCAGCCGCGCCCATAAAAGGCTGCACCTATCAGCAGCTTTTCATTTATTATTCCAATCTGATTAAACAAGTCAACGCTATTGGCCACTGACATGCCTAATGGGTCAAAGTCAGGTGTGTGCAGGTTTGTGTGGTGTCCGGTTATATTGCCCCATTCTCCCACAAAATCGTAGGTCATAATATTGATAAAGTCGAGGTAATCGGCCACTACATCCATTTCTGTATTGTCGAAATAAGCCTGAAAAGAGGCAGCGGCAATGGTGAGCAGGTAATGCTTATTCTCTCCCTGGATTTCATCCAAAGCCTGGCGGCACTCACGCAAAAGGGCCGTAAAATTCTCCTTGTCCTCAGGCCGGTGAATGTTATTATTGCCTGGTAAGCCAGGGTATTCCCAGTCCAGATCGAGCCCGTTGAGATCGTGTCTTTTTAAAAACTCAATGGCACTTTCAATAAACACTGCCCGACTTTCGGGTGTCAGAGCCATATCAGAAAAACCACCCGACCAGCCCCATCCACCAACAGAGATGAGTAACTGCAGACCGGGGTTTTTGTCTCTGATCTGCCGCAAAATCGAAAAGTTCATACTGTCGGTGGGGTAACCTTCAACAATTTGACCATCGATAATATTCGCAAAAGCATAGTTGATATGCGTCAGAAAGCTTCCATCGACTTCCGATTCATCCATTACCCGGTTTCCCGGAAAAACATATCCAATAATAAATTTCTGATCTTCCTTTTCATTTTCTTTTTCCGCCTTTTGTGATCCGCAGGAACAAAAGCCAGCAATGAAAATAAGGGCCAGCGCGAAGAATAAATTTTTCATTTTCGTTCGATATTTTGTGGTTAAATTTTCGGTTTACCTATGTCAGCAAGCTTTATGTCAGGTTCAACAAAATTATGATAATCTGTTATATTACACCTCAGAATTTGGGGTTTTGCGTTAATCATGGAATTTTTTTCAATTCAAGTTTTTTTATCTTTACAAAATAAAAAAAGTATCTCAATAAAAAACCCAGGAGGATATCATGAAACGCTCTTTAATTCCTTTTTCCGGATTGTACCTATTATTTTTGGCTGCATGTAGTTCCCCGCAAGAGCCTGTAAGTATTATTCCTCAGCCAGTTGAAATTGAATATGGCAAGGGTAATTTTAAGGCCAGTAGCGAAATTCCGATTTATTTTCAAGCGGGTAATGAAGAGATTTTCGGGATTGCCAATTACCTGGCTGCATTTTTTGGGCCCAGCAAAATCAACACGCCGCTGCTCGAACTAAACGGCAAAAAACTTCCCGGCAAGGGAATCTTTCTTCTGCTCGACCCCGACATTGAAAACTATGAAGGGTATGTCCTTGAAGTATCAGGAAAAAGGATCATAATAAAGGGAGGCGGCTCGCAAGGGGTTTTTTATGGTATTCAAACCCTTAGGCAAATGCTACCGGGCGAACTTGAAAGTCCGGAACTTGCAGAAAATATTTCTGCCATTACGATTCCACGTTTGAAAGTTACCGATTACCCCGCCTTTGAATACCGGGGGATGCACCTGGATGTTGCAAGGCACTTCTTCCCTGTGTCCTTCATAAAGAAATACATTGATTTAATGGCCATGCACAAAATGAACAACTTTCACTGGCATTTGACCGAGGACCAGGGCTGGCGCATTGAAATAAAAAAGTATCCGCGGCTTACTGAAGTCGGAGCATGGCGGAAAGAAACCCTGATTGGCCATGGCCGTCAGAGACCTTTCGAATATGATGGGCAGCCTTACGGAGGGTATTACACCCAGGATGAAGTGCGTGAAGTGGTTGCCTATGCTGCCGCACGTTTTATTAACGTTATACCTGAGATCGAAATGCCCGGCCATGCCACGGCAGCGCTGGCAGGCTATCCTGAGCTTGGCTGTACAGGCGGACCCTATGAGGTGATCACCCGTTGGGGAATTTTCGAGGATGTATTCTGCGCAGGCAATGAGCAGGTCTTTACGTTTCTGGAGGACGTCCTTTCAGAAGTCGTGGAACTGTTCCCATCAGCACTGATTCATATCGGTGGTGACGAATGCCCGAAAACCAGCTGGAAAGCTTGCCCGAAATGCCAGGCCAGGATCAGGGAAGAGGGATTGGCCGATGAATATGAATTGCAGAGCTATTTTATACACCGTATCGAAGAATTTCTCTTGACGAAAAACAGGAATATTATTGGCTGGGATGAAATTCTGGAAGGCGGACTGGCACCCCAGGCAACCGTTATGTCGTGGCGCGGCATTGAGGGCGGTATTGCGGCTGCAAGAATGGGCCAAAATGCCATTATGACGCCCGTAACACACTGCTATTTTGATTTTTATCAGGCTGAGCCCGAAACCCAGCCCCTGGCCATTGGCGGATTAACAACCCTTGAAAAGGTCTATTCATACGATCCGGTGCCCGAAGAACTGACAGAAGAAGAAGCCCGGTTAATACTTGGTGCGCAGGGAAATGTCTGGACTGAATACATGAAAACCTCCGGCCATGTGGAGTATATGGCCTATCCAAGAGCCATCGCCCTGGCCGAAGTGGTCTGGTCTCCCAAAGAAACCAGGAACTTTGAGGATTTCAGCAAAAGGCTTCAAAATCATTTCAAAAGACTCGATGTGCTTGATGTTAATTATTTCAAAGAACCTTTAACGGAGTAAAACAGCATCAAACTGAAAAACATTTTTTTCAGAATTTGAGACTTGTGAAACAATGGTTGTTGATAAAAAATTACTTTTGAAACAGAATTAACCAAACTCTTAATCATGAAAGAACTTGTAATTGGAATTGACATTGGCGGAACGTTTACAAAATTTGGTTTCGTTGACCGCGAAGGCATTTTTTATGCAGAAGGTAATTCGCCAACAGATATGTTTGACAATGTAGATGACTACATTAAAAACCTGATAAAGGATTTAAAAAAAGCCGAAAAGGAGATTAAAATACCATACAAAATTGTGGGTATGGGTATTGGTGCTCCCAACGGAAATTACCACAAGGGCACCGTTGAGAATGCCACCAACCTGAAATGGAAGGGAATTGTGCCCTTCGCTGAGCTCATGAAGAAACATTATGATGTTCCGATAAAACTCACCAATGATGCCAACGCTGCGGCCTTAGGTGAGATGATTTATGGCGGAGCAAGGGGAATGCACGATTTTGTTATGATTACGCTTGGAACCGGACTGGGAAGCGGCATAGTGGTAAATGGCGACCTGGTTTACGGGCACGATGGCTTTGCCGGAGAACTCGGGCATGTGAATGTCAAGAAAAACGGCAGGAAGTGCGGTTGTGGAAACTTCGGCTGCCTGGAGACTTATGTGTCGGCACCCGGAATAAAGAGAACGGTTTTTGAGCTGCTGGCTTCCAACACGGAAGGCTCTGAACTGGTAAAATACAATTTCAATGAGCTGACTTCTGAAATCATTTATGAAGCCGCCAAACGCAACGACCCTCTTGCCTTGAAGGCATTTGACATTACCGGAAGGATACTTGGGGAAAAGCTGGCCGATACGGTGGCTCATACCAGTCCGGAAGCCATCTTTTTGTTTGGCGGACTTGCAAATGCCGGCGATTTCATCCTTATTCCGACAAAAAAGTACATGGAAGAAAGTGTTATGGGTACTTTTCGTAATAAAGTCAGGGTGTTGCGCTCGGGACTTATCGGAAAAAATGCTGCCATTTTGGGCTCAGGTGCATTGATCTGGAAAGACTTGTAGTAATGATTTATTAATTTAAGCAACATTTCTTTTTTTGAAAAAAAACCAAAAATTAAATCCTTAAAACATGGAGAATCAAAACACAAGCATGAAGACAGGGATTATGACTTTTTCCCTGATCTTTTTTATTTTCGGTTTTGCCACCACCTTTATCATTACCCTTACCGCCCCGGTTAAGGCCATTTTCGGGCTCTCTGAATTCAGCGCACAGTTGCTGGCCTCAGCTTTCTTTTTTGCTTACCCGATCATGTCCATACCTACCGGTAAAATAATTGATAAAATAGGTTATAAATGGACCGTTGTTGCCGGATTATTCCTGATGGCCCTGGGTAGTTTTATTTTTATTCCGGCAGCAAGAATTCCATCATTTCCCATTTTCCTTTTTGGAACCTTTGTCCTGGCCGTTGGCGTTGTTTTCCTGCAGGTTGCTGCCAACCCCTATGTAACCGCCCTGGGCCCCGACAGCACCGCCTCCAGCCGGCTGAATCTGACACAGGCCATGAATTCGATTGCCACTATGATTGCACCCTGGCTCATATCCGTTGCCATTTTCAAGGGACTGAACCTGCCAGAGGCAAGTGCAGTCACCCCTGAGCAAGCGCTCCAGGTTGCAGAAAGGGTTCCCATGCCATTTATTATCATGGGAATAATCATTATTTTAATTGCATTTATTATTTACAGAGCCAAACTGCCGGTATTGGAAAAAGGATCGGGGGTTAAAAAAAGCGTTTGGAAATATCCGCATGTGGTTCTGGGGGCTTTTGCAATTTTCGCCTATGTGGGCGCCGAAGTTGGAAACGCCGGCCTGCTGGTAAACTATTTGTCTACTTCAATTGAAGGAATATCTGCTGAAATGGCCTCCACCTATGCAGCCATTTACTGGGGCGGGGCCATGATTGGCAGGTTCTTCGGGTCTTTTATGTTTTCTGACATGCCTCAGTCGAAAAAGATGACATTCTTGCTGCCGGTATTGCTGTTGGCTTTTGTAGCAGGTTCGTTTGTCACCGACTGGAACTGGACCATTGGGCTTACCTTCACTGTGGTGGCTTTGGTCAACTTCTTAATCATGCAAATCGGGAGAGGTAAAGCTGCAAGGACACTGGCCATTTTTGCTTTAATTGCTGCACTTCTTGGGCTTGCAACCACTTTTAGCACTGGAAATATTGCACTCTGGACAGTTATTTCCATTGGCCTGTTCAACTCAATTATGTTCCCCAATATTTTTGCCCTGGCTGTTAAAGACCTTGATAAAGCTGAACTTAGCGGCGCATCCGGCCTGATCAATTCATTAATTATAGGCGGTGCAATTATTCCACCCCTCATGGGCGGCATTGCCGATAATTTCGGCTATACCTGGGCATTCATTGTTCCGGCTATTTGCTACTTCTATATCTTCTTCTACGCTGTAAAAGGCAATACCATTAGAAGGGCTTAGAATAGTTTGCTGACATTGAAAAAAAAGAGGCTGGTTCAAATTAACGAACCAGCCTCTTTTTTTATGAAATTAAACTTATTTTTTATTGGAAAATAACCAGGGCAATAGTTCCGGCTCCTGAAAAACATAATCCCAGGCATTATGTCCAACGCCAGGGTAAAGGGTCAGTTTTACATCTACGCCGGCATTCTGATAGGCTTCAACCATATCTTGCGAGAGACTGACCGGAACGACCGGATCGGCGTCTCCATGAAAGGCCCAGACATTGACCTGACTTACCTGGGGATTAATGACTTCGGGATTGCCTCCGCCGCATATGGGAAAAGCCGCTGCAAATACTTCGGGCATGCGGTAAAGCAGTTCGAATGTGCCCATTCCGCCCATAGACAGGCCACCGACATAAACACGGTCTTTATCAATCCAATCGTTTTTCAACATCGACTCAAGCAGTTTTATGGCCAGTTTCATGGAAGGTGCCGGCTCGCCGGAGGGGTCAAAGGAAAAACTGCGGTTTCCTTCATCATCCATTGCAAAGCTGACCTTTGCCCAGAAATCATTTTCGGCGCACTGGGGAAAGACTACAATGGCCGGGAAATTCGTCCTGTTTTCCGCGGAAGCGAAAAAAGAAGCCCCATGCACCAACTGTTTTTCATTGTCGTTGCCGCGCTCGCCAGCGCCATGCAAGAAAAAAACCAGAGGGTATTTTGCCTGGGGATCAAAATTCTCGGGAAGCATAATGCGGTAAGGCAGGGTGCCCTCCCCGGAAACAAAAACCTCGGCACGAAAAAGTTCTGAATGCTGGGCCTGGAGCACCATCAGGTTTAGGACCATAAGGGCAGAAAAAAGTGATTTTCGCATGACATAATATTTTTGGATAAAACTGAATGAAAGCATCCAAAATTAAACATTTCTGCTTGTAATTTACTTCTGCCAGGTAATTCGAATTGTTTTCAAATCGCGCGAGTCTCCGCCGAGCTAAATATTTAACTCACCAGTTTTTCAGCCGAATTACAAAAAATGGTTTATTTTACGACAAGGTCGCCATCGGTGAAATCAGCTTAGGTATACAAATCAATTATGATTCATCTTTTGTTGTGCGTATCAGGCTGATTCCGGCTGCGAAAAACAAAAGACCAATAGCACCATAAATAAAAAGAGCCTTTATATCACCAGCACCCCCTGATTTATTAATAAATAATACTGCCGCGTATATCAGCCCGACAATTCCCAAAATTGTGAGCACTGCTCCAAAGATTCTTTTTAAGTTCATAAAACTGGTTTAGTGATTGGTTATAGAAGATGCTAAGTAGCGACTTTTTTATTAGAAAAGTGTTACATAACTCTGGAGAAAAGTTTCATATATCCTAGAATTCGCAGAAAAACGAAGTTTCCAATATTTAACCTTTCTGCTTGCGAAGTAAATTTGACAAATAATTACAGCTCTATTTCCACCAGGTTGATTTCCTGGTCGAGCATTGATAAAAATGTTTTTTCAGGAACAACTGCACCCCCTTTGCGGTAACTATTTTCTTCAATGGTAAATTCAATCCTCTGCCCATTCACTAAAACTTTATGTGGGCTGAAGGTGTTTATGGAAAGCTTGTAAAGAAATCTTATTTTTTTGCCCAGAAAGTGCAATTCAGCACTTAATCCGTTAAATTGCAATGGCATAACGGGATCAATAATCACCTTTCCTGATTCTCTGCGAAGCCCAAGCAGTGTTGAAATAACAAGGCCGATAAAAATTCCGGGACCGCTGGAGTAGACCCGCCAACCACCCCTGAAGGTAAACTTTCCTGCATTGATTTCATGGTAAAGTTCATCGGCTTCATACCTGCTTTTGAATGCAATGTCGGAGCTGGAATAGTAACAATTTGCCTGCCGGATATCGCCCTGCGGTACTACCTCGCGGTAATCAACGGGAATAGCCTGGCGAAGGGCGGCGACAAATTCGTTTGCTTTGCCAAGGCAGGCCAGTGATTCGGCGTAGCGGATATGTTCATGAATATACATAAGGCCGATCTCGCGACCGAAAAAAGTGCTGCTCTCGGCACGCTGGAAAATGGTCTGTATCCCGCCACTGTATTTCAGCGGCCGGTCCATCAGCCTTGCTCCATCAGGGCCCTTTAGTTTGTCTTCAATAATTTGATGATGAAAAAAGGCCTGTTCTTTGGTAAAAATACCACTGAGAATGCCCCGCTCCATGGGAAGGATGCTGTAACTAATGCCGGTCTTCTGATCGGAAGGGTGAAGCAGCAAGCTGATGCTGCCGTCAGCTTCAACAAGTCCATAGCCTGCTACCACCTCATTTTTCACAAGATATTTATTGAAATCGGCACGTATCCTTTCACAAAAATTGAACAATTCGCCGGCTTCTTCTGGTTTTCCATGCTCCTGAAGCACCCCGGCATACTGCATGAATGCCTGGTAGTTCATTTGCACGGTCCAGCTAGAGATCATGCGCGAAGCAAGTTCGTCGCTGACCGGTTGCATCGAATCGTTCCAGTCGCCCCCACCAAAGGGAACCAGCGCCGTGCCGGGGATAAAAGAACCGGTGATCATGCCGACCAGCCGCTGCATATGCTCGCGAAGTGTTGTTTTTTCAGCAAAGCCGGTCCCCTGTTCATGATAATAGGGCAGCACCTCGTCGAGGATACCATAATCACCTGTGGTGATTATGTATTGACTCAATGCGATAATGCACCAGTAGGAAATGTCGCCGTGGGCTTCGTGGGCGCGGATGTTGAAATAGCTGTCGAACATCCACCACTGCGGCCAGCCGCCGTCGGGGTTCTGGTTCGAAAAGATCATGCACAGCACCTTACGCGCTTCCTGGTATTTTCCCAGGTTAATAAGGAAGTCGACAGGCCCCTGCGAAACGTCGCGGGTGCCCCAGGCTGCGCCGCCAAACTGCTCCAGCCCGTAAGGAGTGAGATAATGCGTAAGGGCGTTCATTCCGAACCAGGGAAGTATCTCCTTAATGGCTTCAAGGTCTTTTTGCCCGCTTTCAATTTGCAGATGCTGCGACAATTCCTGCCAGGCCCTGAGGGCAGCAGTTGTATCGGAAAGGAATTGTTGGCCGGCTATTTCGTAATGAACCGCTTCCGCGGAAGCAACCACTTCACCAAGTATGCTCACTGAGAAATGAGCGGTTTCGTTAACCTCAATAACGAAAAGATTTTCATTAAGCCGTTTGCCATCTGAGCGCAACAATTCATCGTGGCCAAAACGCACACCAGTATCTTGTTCCTGTATCAATAGCCTGAACCGGGCATCAGGAAATTTTCCGGCCAAAAGGGAATCTGGTCCGGGTTTAAAAATAAACTCATTTTTCTCGCCCGGAAAGGTTTTCCATCCTATATTCTCATCAAAATGACTGGAAATCAGCAGTCCAACCTTTCCACCACTGATTACGCTGAAGTCAAGGTTAACCTGCGGACTTTGCTTCGATGTCCAGGTCCTGACCTGAAAAATGTGCTTTCCGGATTTGTAAATCCAGCGGCAATGGTTCAAACCCATTTCAAAAGCGGATGGCACCCCAAGTAAAAAATGCTTCCCTTCAATTTTTACAAAAATGCGTTGCCCTGCTTCTGAGGCCTGATTAAACTGGTTGGAGCAAATCGAGAGAAGTACATTGAAGTTGGTATTTCCCTGGGTAAGGTGCGAGCTGAACACGCCATAGGCAAAGGGATTGGTAGAAACAATGCTTTCGTCAGGAACCAGACCGGCCTTAGCCTGCATTATATGGCCGTGGGGTCTTTCGGTCAAATTTTCCTTGGCGCGGAGAACCACATGCTGGTGGTCGCCCTTAAAAAACGAGAGGATCCGGCCATTCTCCACTTCGGCATGTCTTCTTTCCCAGCCAAAAAAGTCTGTGATCTCCTTTTCGGTCAGGTCCTCCACGGTAAGGAATTCAGGAGCGTTGAAAAGGCTCTTCAAAGGCTTTTGCCAGCCTGTGTTACCGGTTTCAAAAACATTTTCTTTAAAAACCCCAGCCAGCTTATTTAGTTTTTCAAGATCTGCTTCTGAAGTGGCTTTAGGGTGATTGTGGATGAATATTGACACAAATGCAGTTTGGTAAACTTCGCCTGGTTTGAGTCTGAATTTTTTCCCTTGCAAAGCGAGCACCGATGATTCACCGGCATACTCACCGCCGAGTTTTTCTGCCAGCAAAGCTTCAGGAATGCCTGTTTCGCGAAATGAAGGTCCAAAAAACTGCATGCCATCCACACTTGCCGCCTCAGCCCCTTCGGTGCAAGCCATCATCAGCCAGGGGTGGTCACCAGCTTCCTTCATATTCTGCCTGGCACTGATTACCTGACCATACCTTTTATCTTTCCATATCAGGCGCTCAATATACTGACTCAGATAATACTCATTGACAGGACCCGGTTGCCGGACTTTCAATCCTGCATCCTGAACCGCAATAAGGTCGAGTTCTTGCGCTGATTCGGAAAAATTCTCAATTCTTAACCTCCACTTCCAATTTAAACCCTTCTCCGAAAGTTGCAGGACCACAAGGTAATCGAGCCCATTCCACTGACCTTTAGCAAAAAACCTGTTTTTTTCAACCTTAAACCGGCTATTGCTTTCGGGCCCGATCAGGGCAGCAAACTGCCCTGATTCTAAATGATTGCGTAAATAAAACCCGGTTCCCGAGCGAGAATGCAGGGTCGCCGTCCTTAAGTTTATCCTTATTTGACCTGCATCAATGCTTTCTACCGAACCATTTTCCAAAAAACTGAACCTAAGGCCAGATTGATTGCTTATTTCCATCTATTGAAATTTTATGGTAAGAATCATTTCCTTTTTGTGATCATGCAGGTAATTCATCACCAACCTGTCTTTTAATCGCAGAAGATTTACCGGTTTACTATTAAGCCTGGCAGAAACGATCTCTGTTGATGTTGGACCCTCAAATACCATCTCACCGGGAAGGTCGCGATCGCCCTTTAAGGAAAACAGGGTTTGATTCTCCCCTGCTTTAATTTGGAGAATATCAGATGTGGTGTGAAGAATCTTTAATCCGGGCAACACTTCCATGCAAATGGGCGTCAAAACCCCATAAAGGGGTGGCCACAAAATTTCGTTACCTGCCAGCGGAATACTTAGCTGGTCGCCGCTTTCGGGATGGGTATAGAGCACCTTCCCATTTTGCTCTTCATTGTAGTAATTGCCAATGAAAAGCATTGCTGAACCCGCTGGTGTAAATCTTTGCCTCACAGTGATGTTTTCGCTTGAAGCGGCGGCCTGAATTGCTTTTGCACCCGCAGCCATCACCAGGGCTTCATAAACTTGCTTGTGGCTTTCGGTATCGAATCCGAGCCAGGTTCCCAAATGAACTACTTTCCCGTCGCCCAGGGTTTTGCTAAACCCGCAAATTTTTCCCGAAAGGGTGTGTGCAATCACTTCCGCTCCTTGCAAGGCATCTTCAGAAAAAGTCATTTGCGGATTGGCGCATTTAATATCACTAAACCCCAAAATATCGATAAGCGGCGAATCGATAACTTCTTTACCGTCAGGGGCAATATTGAGCGCATCCCTTATGATGGTGCAGGGCTTTTGCGACAGTTCCCTGTCGGGAAGGCAGGGATAAATCACCACCTGCCCCCCAGCCGCGGCATAATCAACAATCACTTGCTGATCGCGGGCATCCACTTCATCGGTGGTAAAAGCCCAAACCTGCTTATACTTCTTGAGCTCATCAGCAGAGACCTGGCTCAGGTCGGCCATATTGTAATCGATATTCAGGATTTGAAGCACTTTTAGCAAGCCATCAAAAAAAGCCGGCCTTCTGGTGGCAGCGGGAACAAACTGAAGAGCACTTGCTCCGGTCTCTGGCCGTTGAAGTTCGGTGGCATAATAGGGCGGATAAAAAAGGACACAGATTTCTGCCTTGCGTTTGGCATCTAAAATGACAGGTTCAATGGCCTTAATGAGCTTGCTCATTCGGCTTATTAATGGGAAGGCGCTGGTCT
This sequence comes from Bacteroidales bacterium, assembly GCA_019429365.1. Taxonomy (GTDB): domain Bacteria; phylum Bacteroidota; class Bacteroidia; order Bacteroidales; family UBA7960; genus UBA7960. The sequence continues at coordinate 11,681 of JAHYJD010000083.1, forward strand.
TTTTTCCTTCTGCCGTAAGCGGCGTAAACCAGTAAAAGGTATCTCCTGAATACCCTTTTCGCAAAGGGTTGCGGCCCTGCGAAAACATATAATAGTTCCAACCCGTCAGACCATTGGCAATGCTGGCCTTGTAAAACAGCTCCATTTCGCGGGGATTGGTTACCACGTGGTATTCGCGCGAACCACTCTGAAACTCAGCGGCAAACAGGGGTTTGTTGCCTTGCATTGCACGGGTAATGTCATTTATTATCCTGTCGTCGTGCATGTTGCGGTGCGAAAGGAATTCGGGAATATGGTCAATGCCAAAAATGATTTCGCTCTTTTCCCCGTAAAGGTCCTGGTACATGGTAATGTTTACCGGAAATTCGTAGCCATGGCCATAGATCCAGCCAGGGAGATTATGGTAAACAGGAACCCCTACTCCCCTATCGCGGGCCATCTTTAAAAGCATCCTCAGGTAGTCGCCGTAATAGGTTCTCCAGAAGCAATGCCATTCGTAATCGCGGCCCCGGTCGCCCGGCGAAGCGTATGGAAGATTCCCGTCCGGAGGCAATTCAACATCAGTGAAACTTGAATAACTGGAGCCCCATTGATCGTTGATCTCTGAAATACCCTTATATTTTATTTCAAGATAGGAGATAAATCGCTCACGAACCCTTTGGCCATAATCGGCCTGGTGTGCAAGCCATGAAAACAACCCAATTTCATTGCATAGCTGCATCATAATGACAGGGCCACCTGCCTTTAACTCATTTTTACTTATCAAAGGCATAATCTGGTCATACCAGAGAGTAACTTTTTCTAGATATCCGGGATGGAAAAGGCTTACGCCTTCGCTGGAAACAGGCTCACCCTTGCTGTTATGCATCCTCACATCCTCACCCAATTTCTCCAGGAACCAGTCAGGAAGTCCTGCACCCCTGTATTCGGCCAGGATAAAAGGTCCGGGTTTAACAATACAGTAAAGGCCATATTCCTTGCACAATCTGATCCATCCGATTAAATCACGCTCAGGGATTGATTTTCCTTCAAAATCAAAAACACCTTCTTCTGGCTCGTGCCAGGCCCATGGCACATAGGTGCTTACAGCACTAAGACCAGCCTCAACTGCCGCCCTAAGGTGCTTCTCCCATAAGTTACGACGTATCCGGAAGTAATGAATTTCGCCGGAATTGAGAAAAGTTTTTTTGTCGTTGAGAATGAAATGTTCTCCTTCAATTCGAAATCCCATGTCGCGGAATGTATTTGGTTTTTTAAAATTAAGTTAACCTTCTTCTTCCAAATCCCTTGCCCTGTTTCTGATAGTAATGAGTTCCTTTATCTCATGAGAGCGTTCTTCGGTAAGTGCATATTTCATTATAAAAAATATGGAAAAGATACTGAGGAAAATCGGCAATCCGATCTCTACTATTCTCATTCTGAGCAGTGTAAGGGGTGATTGTAATTTTAAGGGCACAATTAGGGCATCCACAGCCCTGATCCCTCGTTCAAAAACTTCGGGATCCAGGGAGGAGTCAAGGTTTGTCAGATAGTCCTCAGCAATTTTAACATTTTCAAGCAATGTCAGATAATGCTCCTGGCTTTTAGGGTTTTTTTCAGCCCTGGCCTCTAGATGTACCCTGAGTTCTGAAGCCCGGTTGCGCGCTTTGTTGAGCAGGTCTTCCATATTTGCCGTGGCTGGTTTCCCTTCTTTCCATGCTTGTAATTCTGCATGGATCTCTCGTATGCTACCCTCCAGGGCATCAACCCTGGTGACCTGTGTCTGATCGAACAAGGTCAGCACAATCAATGAACCGGCCACAAAGCTCGCCAGTGCGGTTCCCAGTTTAATAAACCACCAAAAAATGGAATAAAAACTGCCTTCTGTTCGATGGCCTGTTTTGAGGTCATCCTCATCGCAAATATCACCAACCATTGAAGCCCCAAGGGTAAAGAAAAAGAGCATGCCCACCGAGAGCAATATGGTGGGAATTACAATCAGGTATGGATGATTTGGGTTATAGAACACAATTTTTGAAAACTGGGCCAGCACCATAAGCGAAATGGCCACCACCAGTGTATTTCTCTTGCCAATTTTAGGGCTTATTATGTTGAGTGGGAAAACAGCCAGCAGGCCGGTTATAGCCCAAACGGTTCCGTTAATTCCAAGCAGGTAAGCCCCGGCCACTTTGTCACCTCCAAACACATAAAAGATCGGGATATATGACCCCAAAAGGTTAACAAAATTAAAGCCCATAGCCAAAGTAAAAATAGTAAGGGTAAGCAGAATAAAGTTTCTGTTTTGGGCCACATGCTTCATATCTTTCCAGAAGGGCGTTTTTTCCTGCTTGACCACCCTTTTGAAACCTGGCTCGCGTAAGGAAAAGAACCACCAAAACGACAATGGAATCAGGATAGCGGCCACGAGGATAGAGACGTAGCGCATGCCATCGGCTTCGTTGCCACCAACGCCCCTGAAAACCTCCATATTGGCCAGTGCAAACAGCCATGGCGTGCTCATGGCAAAAAGGTTACCTACAAAACTCTTGGCACTGAAAAGCCGGGTACGCTCATGATAGTCGCTGGTCATTTCCATGCCCAGTGCACCGTGCGGTATCTCGAAAATGGTACAGGCGGTAAAGAAGAGCAACAGCGACACAAGGATATACACCAGCTGGAATGCCTGAAATCCGGCATCTGTAGGGAAATATGACCTTATCAGATCGCCTTTGGGCACCCACCACATAAGCACGAAAAACGCGGCAACCAGTATGCCTCCGACCAACA
>JAHYJD010000084.1 GCA_019429365.1 Bacteroidales bacterium
ATACAGGGTCCAGTCGTTAAGTCCGGTGATCTGCGCGCGGGCAGTGCCGGTTATAAAAAGGATTGCCAGCGCAATGGTAACCATGGCAAGGCTCTTATTCACCTTTCGGGAAAAATTTATCGCTATTGTCATTGCAATACTTCTTTAATGGTTAGAGGCCTTGCGTAATTTCAAGCACATAAATGCCGCCGTCTTCGGGATTTTCGAAAGCGATTCGTCTGCCATCGGGCGAAACGGAAGGGCTCAGGGCAATTATACTGGTGTGTCCGGTAAGCAGGTGTTCTGCGCCACTTGCCGGGTCAATGGCAAACAAATCGCCTTTTGTCATGCGGTGGCCATCATCGCTGGTAACCATTACCACCAGGTACTTCCCATCAGGGGTCCAGCGGGGGCGCTCGCCCCAGCCCAGATTCTTCAGGCCGCTGCCATCGAGGTTCATGACAAACAAGCCGCGTGCAGCCACCTGAAAGGCCAGCCTGCCGCCATCGGGAGAATAGCTGACGTTGAAAATGGTCTGTTGCTCAAAGTCGACCAATTCAGCAGGGTCCTTCTGCCCGGCGATGGCACGGTACAGCTTTCCTTCCACAGGAAACAACACCGGATTTTCTGGCTCCACTACCGGACGGCCCAGGGGCGCTTTGCCACTTTCGAGCAATTGAAGCTCTTCGTTTATGACCACGGCCACATGCTGGTCGCGGTGGGCCCATTGCGGCACGCTGCGTATGCCCCGGCTGGGCTCAACCAAAACCTTGGCCTGACCCGTTTCAGCATCGATAAGTTCAACCGACTGAAACCGCCGCATATTTCTGAACTCGGAAGGGCGCACCAGAATGGTCTTTGAATCGGCCGACCACGAAAAGCCAAAACCGGCACCTTCAGCCGAAGAAAGTTGCCTGAGGTCTGAGCCGTCGGCCCTGGCAACCCAAAGGCCAATGTACTGGCCTGAAGTGAATGCAAGGGACTGCCCATCGGGCGACCATACCGGGTTCAGCCAGACATTTTCCCCGGAAGGGGGGATGAGCAGGGATGGCTCTCCTGCCGGCGAAGGTTGTCCGGATAGATTCTGCAAGCAGACAAAAAACCCGGCTGCAAGAATCAAAAAACTGCCAACTTTTTTCATAGGATTTTTTGTTTTATCGGTTTGTCTTGATCATTTTGAAAGTGAATCTGATTCCGTTTTCCGAGCTAACTTGCCCGGTATAGAAACCCGGGGCGAGACTGCTGATATCAATTTCATCCAGTCCCGATCCATCCGTGCGGTCAAAATTCATGACGAGCTGCCCACTGGTATTGTAGAGTGCAATATTACGTTTGCCTATCTCTCCCGGGTAGGGCAAATAGGCTCGGTTGCCTGCCGGATTGGGATAAATACTCAGCACCTTGTGCGATCTTTCCTCTACAAAAACACCCGAAGTGGTAGTGAACTTCACCACCTGCGACCATTGTCCCGTGCCACAGGAATTAACGCCGGCCACACGCAAATAATGGTCAGTATTGGCGGCTTCCAGGCTAATGTTGGAAATATTTTGCGATATGTCGCTGCGGTCGATAACCAGGGAGCCAGGGGCAAACAACGAATCCAGGGCCACCTGCAGCTTGTAGCTGGTGGCTTCCGGCAACAGGTTCCACTGGGCCACCGTAGAAAAGTTTACATTGATTTGCCCCTGTTCGGGCGAATTTATTACAGTAGTAGCGGGATAACCCGTGGTAAAATAGTCGGTTTGCGAATAAGAGCCTACATCGCCTTCCCTGGCCATTACGCGGTAATAGTAGGTTTGCTGCCCGGCAAACCAGGAGTTGTCGATGGTAAAGTAGTTTTCGGCAAAGACCGGGCTGCGAAACAGGATTACGTCGTCGAAGGGATTGGAGAAAAACACGATCTGGTACTCGCCTATGCCAGGCAATTCTGGCCAGAAGACTTCCTCGCCTTCACACACATTGGCTCCGTTTAGCAAGGCAATGGCAGGAGGGTCAATTGTAAAAAATTCCTGGTAAGCTGAAGATGGTCCGATCAGTCGGTTTCGCGAATATTCGGCCACGGCAAAATAGGGGTAGTTGCGATGAAGAATGGTGCTGAAGGTATTTTTGAAAGCCACCTGCACAAAGTCGGCATTATTGTTCTTAGTGGTCGGTGGTAGCTCGTTCCAGCCATAGACAATAAAACGGTCGGCCTCGGAGTCGATATTGAAAACGGCCAGCTCCGGATCATCGGCCAGCGAGGCTATGTCGATAATTTCGGGAGTGCCAAAATCTGGGTTGGGCAGCCAGGCCAGCTGAGGGAAAATGCTTTTTTCTGAAAAAAGGTCAGACGCCAGATAACCGGCCAGGTCCTTGCTTAAACTCAGCAAACTATTGGTGTTGTAAAAAACCAGCCCCAGTGCATCGTTGAAGCTGCTGTTGCGGTTGGCGATAATCTGGTTGCCGATTTCAGTTACGGGCCAGTTGTTTTTGTCCGGGGTGTCTTTGCTGTTTTCCTGACTGGCACCCAATTCCTGCAGGATGGCAGCGTCCAGAAAAGCTTCTCCCGATTTGGTGGTGTAAAGCCTGTAGGCTCCCAAGCTGGGATAGTGGTGACGGCCGTAGCGCTGCCCTTGCCATCCCCACCACTGGGTGAGAGTAACAAAATCCTGGCTGCCGCCAATTTGCCAGTAAAGCTGGGGCGAAATGTAGTCAATAGCGCCCTCCTTCATCCAGGCCAGCGGGTCGCAATTTATGGTAGCCCAGTTGTTATTACCGGTAATGCCGGGAGGCAAAGTGGTTTCGTAATACTGGGCCACCAGCGAATTGGTGGTGTAAATGCCGGCCGGGCTTACGCCAAATACCAGGGCGGGGTTGATGGACTTGATGGTGTCGTTTACTTCCTTGATCATGTTATTGACTGAAGCCCTGCGAAAATCACCCCGGGTAAGGGTTTGAAACAAAGGCCCATCATAATAATGCCTGATGAAAGCTTCGTTGCCAAAAGCATCGAAAGTAGCCTGATCATAACTTGCGGGCATGTTCGAAGGGTAGAAGTAATCATCGAAAATGACTCCGTCAATATCATAATTATTAACAATATCGGCCACAATGCTTTTTATGAGCTGTGTGGTTTCGGGGTGGCCGGGGTCAAAATAGGTCCTGCCACTATAGTTGATAATGAGGTGCGGGTGGGTTTGCGAATAATCACCCGGACGTCCGGCAAATTCACCTGCATTGCTTTCGAATCGGTAGGGGTTGAGCCACACATGAAGTTCCATTCCTCTCTTATGTGCTTCCTTTATGGCAAATGCAAGCGGGTCATAACCAGGGTCAACGCCCCTGGCGGCAAGATTTGGACCAAGCAAATGCGACCAGGGCTCGTAGGCCGACTGGTAAAAGGCATCGGCAAAAGGCCTGACCTGGAAAAATACGGCATTAATGTTGGCCGCCTCCAGGCTGTTGAACATCTCAACCAGCTTGTTTTTCTGCACCTCGGCCGACCCTATGGGCGGCCAGTCGATACGCCAGGCGGTGGTAAACCAGGTGCCGCGCAGCTCACGTCCGGGCTGGGCGGTAGAAATGAGAAATGAGAAATGAGCAATGAGAAAAAAAAGTAAAAATCTTTTCATAAGCAGTCATTGGTTAAAGGTAAGCAGGGGGCGTCCATTAACCACAGGACGCCTCCCGCTTCGATGCATCTTATCTTTTTACGTGGTCAATGCCAATGCCGTAAGGAATAATTCCGGTCACAAAAAACGCTGGTGTTTCGCTGCCATCTATTTTGTAGCGCTTAACCCCTGATTGCGAGCCATCGCCTACCAATTCACCGGCGGTGTTCACGTCTTCCTGGTGGCGGAACGGATAATAAACATAACCGCCTTCGGCATCCACCACAATGCTGGTTACGTATGTTCTTTCAGCTTCGCCCCCCTGCATGGAAAATCCGGCCAGGTCGTCGATAAGCTGAACGTTTGTCCCATCGAAGTTGCAAACATACAGTCCCGGATCAAGTCCGCCACCCGAGGCATTGATGGCAAAATAGATCTTCTGGTTTTCGGTGTCGGCTTCAAAAGTCCGGATCTTGTAATTGTAAAGGTTGTCGAACTTGGCAATGAACTGCCCCGCAAGGGTAAAGCGATATAAGCCCTTGCCCGTGCCGTGCTTGCTATACCATATTTCATTGTTTACAACTCTAACCGTGCCATCGGTCCAGCCATAGGTGGTCGACTCTCCGAGTAGCTCAGCCATGTCGGCCGGGACGTTCCACACATAAGGACTTGGGTATTCCCCGTTGATCTCTGAATAATGAATGCGGCGCACGCCCTGGAAGCGGTCGAGCCAGTAAACAAAGCCATTCTGATCGACGGTCGATACGAAGGGGTCGTCAATATAGGTGTGCTCCAGGAGGCTTGGTGCAGTTATGGTATAACGGTTACCGCCAGCCAGGTTGGTGGTGAAAATATACCCATCGGGTGGGGTGCCGGTGGCAGAAAAGCGAATATTGTCGCCGGCCACGGAAACAACCAGCCTGTCCTGGTAAACGCTCACCGACAAGGGGTGTAAGCCCACATCTATGGGAAGTTCTTCTTCTGGTGCAATAGCCCCTGTGTAAAGCATTTTCTTGTAAAGCCGCTGGTTAAGGGCATTGGTAATGTAAAGGGTTTTGGCAATTTCGGCCTGCACATTAATGGTTTTACTGGCTGTGAGGTTGTCCACCCCATCAAACAATTCGAGCGTAATGGTATAATTGCCCGGCGGGTTAAAGCTGGTTTGTGGCATAGCCTCGGTAGAAGTTTCACCATTGCCAAAATCCCAGGCGTAGGTTACCTGATCCATTAAATGGGGATACTGGAAAAACTCTGCCCAGAAGGTAACGATGTCGTCGTAAACAATGCCGGTGGGTTCATTCCTGATAATGGGCTGGGGCTTTAATACGGTAAACTCTTTGGTGTGCGTGGTTTCCTTGCCGTCGGCTGTGGTTACCAGGGTGGCTGAATACTCGCCCGGCCAGGGGTAATAAACTCCTTCGGGCTGGATAGCGGTGGAGGTGCTGTCTTCGGTTACCTCGCCACCAGAAACGATGCGGCCGCCCGGGAAGGTCCAGTGATAGGCCTCCGCGTTTTTTGAGCCGTTGATAAACCTTACCGTGGCCGGTGCATTCAGGTTGTCGGCATCCTGTATGGTGAAAAAGGTGGTCACTTCTCCCCATACCCTTTCTTCTTCCTTGTCGCAGGCCACAATAAAAACGGCCGCAAAGGTGAAGGCAAGCAAAATTTTTGTGAAAACTTTTGGGTTCATATTGCGCTTGTTTTTTGGTTACTTAATCACCCTGAAGTTTCGGGCCGAAATAGCATAAGCGTTGGTAACTGCTATGGTGGCCTTCGATTCGATGGTTGCCCGGGTGTTGTCTTCCACGCTGGCTTCGGCCAGGTGCTCTGACAGTATTTCACGGGTCATGTGGTCTTGTACATACTGCACACCGAATTCGGTAAGGTTGCCGGTGTAGAAGCCCTGCTGGTCGAACTCGAAGCAAGCTGCCGGCGCAGACGGGAAAAGGCTGAGCACAATAGGCCGGTTCATTTGCAGGCTTAGCTTACCCACAAGCACACCGAAAGTGTGATCAGTCATCTCCTCTATTACATCGACTCCACTCTGGTTGGCCAGCGTAAAAGGATCAGACACCACAAAAGGATGTACAATCACATAGGCATTTTCAATGGTTTGATAATAATTGTTGAGTGGTGTGCCCTCCTCGGGATAGGACTTGATCAGGGTCAAGTCAATAAAAATGGTGTCTGTTTTGTGTTCTGCTGTGAGCTGGTAAGGCTGTCCGCCAGCAATCAACCCCATTTTAACCGAATAGCTCTTTATCTTAAAGCCACGATAAAAGAAGGAAACATCGGAAATGTCGTCATTGATCGACCAGCACACAGTACGCAGCATCAGGGTGTCGTTCACCTTGGCATCGGGCATTTGTGCCAACAGATTAAACGGGGTGAGATTGCCTGTCAGGCCGCCCTGTCCATCCATGGGATCGTTTTTTTCGCAGGCCGCCAGCCCCGTGCCCAGTAAAAATATCAGGAAAATATTTCTTAATGTCTTCATTGCAAGGACTATTTTTAATTCGACAATGTTGAATTGACCGTCCACCACAGTGGTCTTACCACCCAGTCATCGTCTCTGGCACCCAGGCGATTGATTTCATTGGGGTTGTAAATGTATTCGGTCTGCGGGTCGTAGGGCATGCGCTGTATCCATTGCCCGTTGTAAAGCGGTAGGGCATTAACAGGGTATTCCAGGCCTGGATAGGCGTTGGTTGAATATTTATACCTGCGCATATCTACCCAAATCTCGGGCTGCAGATATAGTGCAATATATTTCTGCATCATGATGTCAGAAATTTGCAACTCTGCGGCGCTCTGAGCCACAGCGGGCGAATTGCGGTAATTGTCATAAGCTTCGCCAATGCCCAGGCGGCTGAAGTTCCGCTGAATGCCGTTGAGGTATGCCTGGAAGGCTCTTTCCTTGTTGGGAAGATAAAAGGCCGCTTCGGCTTCTATAAAATAAAGCTCTTCGTCAGTAATGAAAATCAGGGGGGAGTTATCCCGGGTCCAGTAGCCATCATAAAGCACAGCAAAGTCGTCCATGCTAAGGGCGCCAATGCCGGCACTTGCCGGAATGGAAAGGTAATTTCCGTTTTTGCCGGGCGTGGTAAGCTCGTACAGGCGCGGGTCGTGATCGCCCGACAGGTTCATGGCATTCATAAAAAAGTCAGTGTTTACCGAGTTGCTGAGCATGTTGCGAATGTCGGCAAAGTCCCATTGCGGGTTTGGCCTCGAAGGCCCCCAAAGGTTTCTTTCCCAGTCGTTGGCGGCCTGGTCAGGAAAAGCATAAAAAGGTTCGCTCCAGTTTGGCCGGGCTTGATCAACGGCGTCGAGCACCGCCTGGTAACCCCCCTGGAAGTTGGCAGTGTGCAGCAGCATTCGTGCCCGCATGGCATAGGCAAAAGCCCTCCAGTTGCTCAGGTTACCGCCAAAAATATGGTCTTCGGTGCTGGACATGGACCGGTTTTGGGCAGAGGCCTGATCAAGGGCGGCAAGGCCTTCATTTATCCACCTGGCCACTTCCATGTAAACCGTGTCCTGCGCATTATAACGGGGGTTGTAGTTTCCAGAAAAGGCATCAAGCACCGGCATGTCGCCAAACAGGTCGGTGGCAGTTAGGAACGAAAATGCCATCATGATTTTTCCTACGCCCACGTAATTATTCGATCCTTCGTTTTCGGCAAAAATGATCATTTTGTTGGCGTTGCCGGCCACATCGAAATAGTGTCTGCGCCATGCATTTACCCGCAGCACACCGCGATAGTCCCAGCGGTCCTTCACGGCGCTGGTGCCATACTCGGTGCTGACATACTGCGTAATGTAGGCTGTTGTTTCCCCATGGGCATAATGGGCGTAGGCCATATTGCCCAGCACGGCGGGAAGCATATAGTTGGGCGTAGTTTGCTCGTCGCTGTCGAGCGAAGTGTTTACATCCAGGAAGTCGTCGCACCCCCAGAAGAAAACAATGGTTAGGAAAAGGAAAATATATTTCTTCATGGTGGTTAAAATTTAAGGTTTAAACCAAGTGTAACGGCCTTTCGGTGAGGCACCTGAAAATAGTCGACACCCATGGTGCCGGCCCCGCTGGCGCCACCTCCCGGGCCCGCATTATTCACTTCGGGGTCGCCGCCCGAATAATTAGTGAGCAAGAACAGGTTCTGGAAGTTGATGCTCAGGTTGGCATCCTTAATGCGGAGCCTGGCGAGCAGACTTTGAGGAATGTAATATGCCAGGCTAATGTTGCGCAGTCGAACCCAGCTAACCTCTTCCACAAAGTTAGTACCTGCAAGAACATAATACTGAGTGTAAAAGGTTTGGTTTAAAACAATGGGATTGGTGTTTGGAGCGTAGGTGCCATCAGGAAGTTCCACCACACCGTCAAAAATAAACTCCTGGTTGCGATACTCCTCCAGCATTTTATGGTTTCCGCTCGAAATGAGGAACTGGCTGGTGGCGTTGAGAAGCTGCGCCCCATAGGCCCCATCGACCAGGAAGGAAAGTTCAAAATTCTTGTACCGGAAATTGTTGGTCAGGCCATAGTACAATTTGGGCTCCCGATTACCAATATATCTTTTTTGGGAATCAATGAGGGGGTAACCGTCCTCGTTTACGATCACTTCTCCAGCCAGATTGCGTTTGTAGTCCGTTCCGACAATACCAAACAAAGCCTCACCCAGCCAGGAACTGGCAATTGCTTGTGAAGAAACCTGCCCGTAGGTTACAGGAAATTCTACCAGGTCGCCAAACAGCTTTGTGAGTTTCGACCTGTTTCCAAAACCATTGAGGGTTATGTCCCATCCAAAATCTTCGGTTCTGAAAACCCGGCTTCCTATCAGCAGTTCAATGCCTTTGTTTTCGACCGAGCCAGAGTTTACGGTTTGCAAAATGGCTCCGGTTACGGGTGTTACCCTGGGCTGAATGATCTGGTCGTTCGACTCTCTTTGGTAGTATGTAAAGTCGATGGTGAACAGCCCATTCCAGAGCCTGAGGTCGGTGCCGATTTCAAACTCTTTGGTAATCTCGGGCTTCAGGATTGGGTTTCCTGCAAAAGCGCCGTTTTTCCAGCCGCCGCCAATGCCATAGAACTGTTCAAGGGTTTGGGTCAGGCGGTGTGGCGGAGCATCCTTTCCCACCTGGGCAACGCTGGCCCTGATCTTGGCAAACGAAAAGATGCGTGCAGCCTGCCCATCGAGCAGCTCGCTGAAAATAAATGCTGCGCTATAGGAAGGATAAAAGAATGAGCGGTTGGCTAGAGGAAGGGTAGACGACCAGTCGTTTCTTCCGGTAAGGCCCAACACCAGGAAACGGCCGTAGTCGATGGTCACATCGCCAAATACCCCAATAATACGACGGTTGGCTGTCGACTGGCTACTGCGTACTTCGCGAAGGTTGTTGATGGAGTGCAGGGTGGGGTTTCGGAAACGTTCGCCTTCCACAAAAGTGTTGCGTGCAAAATCGGTTTGAAGGTTATGACCGGCCAGGGCGGTAACGCGCAACTTGTCGGTAAAATCGTAATCGGCGGTTACCACCAGGGTGGAGGTGATTTTTTCGCTTTCGCGGTTAAACTCACTGATGGCGCCTTCGAAGGCTGCTGAACCGGCCGAACCGGGTTCTCTCACCGCTTTGTAATGCTGCTGGAAGTAGTCACGCCCTGCGATATAATTTACCGTGAGCCAGTCGAGGGCCTGATAGGTGAGGTTTATAGAGTTTATGTTACGGCTCACATTGTCGTTGCGCACCTGGTGATAGGCGCTCCACATCGGGTTATCGGGCGCATCGGCCAGGTTACCGCTTAGGGGAATCCACACATTGCGTTCGCTGCCATCGGGGTTCAGGTAATCAACCATATTATCCCAGCGGGGCCAGCGGTACACATTCATCATCCATCCGCCGCTGGCGCTGAAGATACCAGTTTTGTTATTGGTCTTCATTATGTTGGAAGAAGCCGTCAGCGAAATCCGGTCGGTAACCTTTATGGTACCGGTAAGCATGGCCGAGTTTCTGCCATAAAAGGTGTTTGGAACAATTCCCTCATCGCCCAGGCTCGATACGGCCAGGTAATAGGTAAGATTGGAACTACCCCCGCTCACGTTGGCGTCGATCTTGTTGGCCATGCCGGTCTGGAAAAAATTGTTCAGGTTGTCGTAGGCATTATCACTGCGCAATAGTGGCGGTCCCCAGTGCGAGAAAGTACGAGGGTTGAAAAGGCCTGCCGCGCCAGTTGAGTAAAGGTTCTGCACATCGTGCAGGCTGCCGACCTGCGAAAGGGTAGAGGAGGTGGACAATCCTACCGACACGGCTCCCTCCTGTCCGCGCTTGGTGGTAATGATAATGGCTCCGTTGGCGGCATCGATACCGTAAAGAGCTGCCGCCGCTGCCCCTTTCAGGATAGAGATTGACTCGATGTCGCTGGGATTGATGTCTGCCGCACGGTTGGTAGTGCCCCTTATCGAGGCATTGGAAATGGGGATGCCATCGATAACGAATAATGGCTGGTTCTCCCCATCCACCGAGGTGGCACCCCGCAAAATAATCTCTGAGGAAGCGCCCGGCGCTCCACCAGTGCTGGTGATCTGAACGCCCGACACCCGCCCCTGCAGGGCGTTTACCAGGTTTTCCTGGCGGGAGTTCATAATGTCGTCAGAGCCCACATTCTGCACGTTGTAGGTAAGGGTACGCACCTCGCGTTCAATACCCAGGGCGGTTACTACTACCTGCTGAAGCGTGACGGCCGTAGGCTGAAGGGCAATGTTAATAATGCTGCGATCGCCCACAAGGGCTTCGGTCGTTTCCATTCCTACAAATCGAAACACCAGCACATCGGTGGGTGCAGCATTGATCCGGTATCGGCCATCAAGGTCGGTGGTGGTTCCAAGGGTGGTACCCTTTACCAGCACTGTGACCCCAATAAGCGTGGTACCATCGGAGGCATCGGTCACCACACCGGTGATCTGCCTTGGCTGGCCCAGTGCGCCCAGGGTCATGAAAACCAGGAGGGCCAGAAAAACAAAGGTCTGCTTCATAATGAAATAATTTGTTGTTTTTTGGTTTGCATGGATTGGTGTTATATCAGGAAAATTCTTTAAACAATATTACGGTTTTTTTGGCTTGAAAGCATCTAAGGCATCCTTTACCGAACCATGTTTGAGCAATAAATTTTTGGCCTCTTCCGCTTCCAGGCCCAGCTCCTCCATGAGCATGCGCGTGCCGCGATGTACCAGCTTCTGATTTGTGAGTTGCATATTCACCATTTTGTTGCCTTTTACCCTTCCGAGCTTGATCATAATGGTGGTGGTGATCATGTTCAGAATCATTTTCTGAGCCGTCCCTGCCTTAAGCCGGGTGCTGCCCGTAACGATCTCAGGCCCCACAATGGCCTCGATGGGGTATTCGGCCTCCTTCGAAACCAGCGCATTGGGGTTGCAGGTAATGCAGCCGGTCAATATACCGTTTTCGCGCGCCTTCTTAAGGCCTCCCACCACATAAGGAGTAGAGCCCGAGGCGGCGATACCAATCACGGTGTCGAGTGGGTTGATGTTTCGCTCTTTCAATTCCTCCCAGGCCCTGTCGGGGTCATCCTCGGCAGCCTCCACGGCTTTGCGCAACGCCCTGTCGCCCCCGGCAATCAATCCGATCACCAGACCTTCGGGCGCGCCAAAGGTAGGAGGAAGCTCCGAGGCATCCAGCACGCCCAGTCGGCCGCTGGTGCCGGCTCCAAGGTAAAAAATCCGGCCACCTTGCTGCATGCGCTTTATGATCTGACATATCAAGTCCTCAATCTGGGGCAGGGCTTTCCTTACCGCCGCATGCACCTTGGCGTCTTCCCGGTTAATGGAGAAAATTAAATGCTTAACGGTCATCTTCTCCAGGTTTTCAAATTGTGAAGGTGACTCGGTAATACTTAGCTGGAATTTTCCACTTTCTTCGCTTTCGGCCATAAAAAGGACGGGTTTAAGTAATTTCAGAAAACCTGGTGATATTCGGCAAGGCCCTGTATGGGGTCCTGAATGATTTTTCCTGTGGTAAAGCCGCTCTGGCTGGCGGCCTCTTTCAGCACATCTGCAAAATGCCAGGCGATGCTGCCGGTAAAATGCACCGGAAGGTATCTGGCACGAGGGTATTGTTTTATGTTTCGCCTGAAAAATTCAATAAACGAATTTTTAACCAGCTCATAAACAGGTTCCTCCTTAATGTATCTTGAAAGGAAGGGCGTGAATGAGGCCAGATACCGGTTGGGGAAGGGCTGGCGATACACCTTTTCCATGATCTCTATGGAGGTCTGTCCAAACATTTCCAGAAACCTTGCCTGAAGATAATCAGGCAGTTGATTTTTCAGAAGATCCGCAACCAGCTTTCGGCCCAGCACGGCCCCGCTGCCCTCGTCGCCAAGAATGAAGCCCAGGGGAGATACATGCTGACGGATGATGTGCCCGTCGTAATAGCATGAATTAGAGCCCGTTCCAAGTATGGCAACCACGCCTTCCGAATGACCACAGAGCGCGCGGGCTGCTGCAAGCAAATCGCTTTCTACCTCAATTTGCTCCAGCCCAAAATACTTCATCAGGGCTGCTTTTACTACCCCGCTCTTTTCAGGATTGGCGCAGCCTGCCCCATAAAAGTAAATCTGCCGGATCCCTTTGCGGTCAAGGGTAAACTCCTGCTCGAGGGTGTTTAAAATATCGTCTGTAGATTGGAAAAAGGGGTTGATGCCTGCTGTAAGGCAGGTCAAACGGCGTGTTTTGCCCTTAATGAGCAATCGCCAGGTAGTCTTTGTTGAGCCGCTTTCGGCTATTAATATCATGCCGCTCCTCCAAAATTCCGGAAGCCGGGCTATGGTAAACGGGTGTATCTGCCTCTCGTGCCTTTTATTATCTTCAAATCCCGAAAAACGCTCCCAACCCCCATGAATACAATAAAATTAATATTGATTCTTTGCAAATGTAAAAATAAAACCCAAGCATTAATAAAAAATTTTAGAAATAGAATACTGTTTTTGGTTACTAATAAAAGAGTTAATACATTTGGGTTTCTGTTCTTTTGCAGTGGCAATTTAGTTATTTATGTTGAAAGCGGCAAGCCCTCATACTACAATTAAGGCATTAGCCTTTGTTTTATTCCTTTTTTTGGCTTTCTCTGCCAGTTCTCAGACCCTCCCTTTTTTATTTACTGAAAAAAGCCATACCCGGTTAACTGTACTTGCCGAAAAAAGACTGGACGATTTCAATGCTTTTTTCAGGCCATGGAAACATGTGGGAGCCATTGGCATCGACAGCCTTTCCATCGACTTGCATAATGCTTCTATTAATGTATTCTTTCATCCAAACCTGACTCACTTACCCATTCGACATGCCTTCGTTCAGCAACTCGAAGCGGAGATCATGAACCGGCTGGGGCGCAGGTTCCGGAAATTTACCCCCCAGCTTTTTTGCCGCGACCGCTCCCTTTACGACTTTGTTCCCAATGCCCTTCGCGAGCCTTATTTGGAAACCGACTTAAGCAGGATTCGACAAAAACCAGAACAACCTCCACTTGTAAAAACTTCTTCACAAGGAAATTTTGCTGGCGGCCTCTCCGGAAATCACATAGCCCTTTGGCACAGCCATGGCTTGTATTTCGACAATACCCGCAACCGCTGGCAATGGCAGCGGGCTCGGTTGTTCGGCACGGTGGAAGACATCTTCCCCATGGTTTACGTAACCCAGTACATTGCCCCCATGCTCGAAAACGCCGGGGCTTTGGTAATGCTGCCACGCGAAAGGGATACCCAGCGAAATGAAGTTATTGTTGACTTTGATGGCTCCACTGGTGACTCAGAACTGAATATTGGGGATACGGAAAACAGCCATTGGGAAATCACGCCAGGCGGGTTTGCAAAAAAGGATACTCTTTTCGATGGTGATAACCCATTTCAAATGGGAACGCACCTCCGGCTTGCTTCCGGAACAGGCCCCAAACCCTCTGTGCAATACATTCCCGAATTTCCGGAAGATGGGCATTATGCCGTTTATTTTTCCTGGCAGCAGGATGCTGCAAATTCCACTTCCGTGGAAGGCGTTTTGCATTTCGCCGGTGGCTCTGAGCGCTTTTTGCTCAACCAAACCATGGGCGGCGGCACCTGGATTTATCTTGGCACTTACTTTTTCATGCAAGGGAAAAATGCTGAGCAGGGCAGTTTTGAAATCTTCGGTAACGCAAATGGATATGTTACCGCCGATGCCCTTCGCTTTGGCGGGGGTATGGGAAATGTGGCCCGCAAAGCTGCCGAGGATGCACAGGAAAGGGGCCGCTCGGTGGAGGATAGGGGCGAGTTGGATCGCAAGGACTCCAGACTAATGCAAGATGCTTTCCACTGGAAAACCAGCCAGCGCCCGCGATATCATGAGGGGGCACGTTATTACCTGCAATATGCGGGAATGCCCGACACCCTGATTTTCAACTTGAACGCCGGCCGAAACGACTACAACGACGACTTCATGTCGCGCGGCGAATGGGTTAATTATTTAATGGGCGGACCGCTCGGACCAACAGAAGCACCCGATGCCCCCGGCCTGAACATCCCCATAGACCTGGCACTGGCATTCCATACCGATGCCGGCATTACGTCGAACGATTCGGTAATTGGCACCCTGGCCATTTACAGCGCCCAGCGCGACGAGGGTCTTTTTCGTGATAGGGTGTCGAAACTGGCCAGCCGCGACCTGACCGACCTGGTGCAGGATCAGGTCGTAAACGACATCCGTTTTCTTTTTAATGAAAACTGGACCCGCCGCGCCCTCTGGGACCGTCAATACAGCGAAG
>JAHYJD010000085.1 GCA_019429365.1 Bacteroidales bacterium
TGCCAATGGTATCGCCCTGCGGGGTTTCAATTACCACGGGCTTTTTCTGAATAATACCTACGCCTAAAATGGCCACCTGCGGTTGGTTAATGATGGGTGTGCCGCCAATGGCGCCAAAGGTGCCGAAGTTGGTCAGCGTAAAGGTGCCGCCCTGAATCTCGTCGGGCTTCAGCTGGCTGGCGCGCGCGCGATTGGCCAGATCGTTCACTTCTTTGGTAAGGCCCAGCAGGCTTTTGTGGTCAGCATTTTTGATTACCGGCACAATGAGGTTGCCATCAGGTGTGGCGGCGGCCATGCCAATATTCACATTCTTGCGAACGATGAGCTTTTCGCCTTCGGTAGAAATGTTAACCATGGGGAAATCGCGCAGCGCTTTGGCAATGGCTTCAATAAAGATAGGGGTGAAGGTCAGTTTTTCGCCTTCGCGTTTCTCGAGGATGGTTTTTTGCTTGTTGCGCCAATTTACGATATTGGTCATATCGGCTTCGGCAAACAATGTAATGTGCACGGAGGTATCCTCTGACATTACCATGTGGTCGGCAATAAGCTTGCGCATGCGGCTCATCTCGATTACCTGGTCGCTTTGGCCAACATTTATTGCGGGGGCTTTGGGCTTCTGGGTTGCAGGTGCCGCAGCGGGTGCCTCCGCTTTTTTGGCGGGTGCTGCAGGAGCGGTTTCGCCGGCTTCGCGCTTTTTCAGGTAATCCATTACATCCTGGCGGGTGAGGCGGTTTTGGTGGCCGCTGCCCGGAATTTTCTCCAGTTCCTCGAAAGAGATATTTTCTTCTTTGGCGATGGTACGCACCAGTGGCGAATAGAAACGCCCGCTGCTGTCTCGGCTCTTCAAAGGCTCATCGCTCTTGGGTTCTTCTTTTGCTTCGGCTTTGGGGCTGTCATCCGATTTGGCCGCCTTGGGCGCCTCTTCCTTTTTCTCTTCCTTCTCTTCTGCAGGGGCTGAATCGCTGCTTTCTTCGCCATCCAAATCAATGATGGCTATCACGGTTTCAACTGCCACCACATCGCCTTCGTTAAACAACTGTTCTTTCAGCACACCTTCCACAGGGCTGGGAATTTCGGAGTCCACTTTGTCGGTGGCGATCTCAAGAATGGCGTCGTCGAGCTCAATCCTGTCGCCCACGTTTTTCATCCACTTGGTAATGGTTGCCTCTGTAATACTCTCGCCCAGCTTGGGCATCTTCAATTCAAACTTTGCCATTTAATTGTGATATTTATGTTTTGTTCTTGTGAAATAATCAGATACTAAGTTACAAAATATTAGCCGAAGGTGTTGAATTTCACCCTCAGAAATATTTCGATGAATTGCGTAATAACTGCAAATTTTTAACACGTGAAGCGCAAAAAAGTTTAGCAGGCTTAAAGGCCTGTTAATTTCGGCCCAGGTGCCTCCAGCCTTTGATTAAGATGTTGAAGTCGTTTTCAATGCGGTATTCCTTGGCGTAAAGGTTGTTGAGGTTGTTGAGGGTTTCCTGGTCGAGTTGTTTGCCGGGAATCATATCGCCGGGATACAAAACGCCTTTTTTTATTTTGGGCAGCTTGCCTGGTTTTTGAACAGGGTGGTAGCCTACCCAGGATTTCCGGCCAATAATTACCGATATTAGGTTGCTGATCAGACCTAGTGGATTTTTCACCAAGAAAATATTCACCGGAATGGAAATAAGAATGAAACCCGAAGCAAGCAGGTCGAAAAGTCTTTTATTGCGACGATTGGCAGGTTTATTCACCGCATTAATGCTGATGGTAAACAGTTCTCCGAAAGTGTCGATGCTGTTGCTGCCAATGATATACAGGCTTTCGGGCGGTGCAATTTTGAAATTAATGCGCTGGTCTCTCAGTGCGGCCATTTGGTCGATGATGGATTGGGAGCTCATGTCGGCGGCCGAGAAAATGATCTCGTCGATTTTGTAAATTTCAATCACCTCGTTGATCTGTGCAATGGTGCCCACATAGCCTCCCTGCTGCGGCTTTTGCTTTTGCAGCGAAACCAGCCCGATAAAGGCGCTGTTGCCCGCCTGTCTGATCATTTGTACAATGCGGGCGGCTTCCTTGCTATCGCCCACAATGATAATGCGCTTGTTTTGCCCCTCTTCGGCGCGTAGTCCTTTTTGGGCCATAAGCGAATGCAGGCTGCGCAAAATGAGCATAGAAAAGAGTGCCCAGGCACCGCCCAACAATATCAGGGCACGCGAGAAGCGCAGGCTTATGGGCAGCAAGGCGTAAATGACCAGGATGATGACCGTGCCCATGCCAATGCCCCTTACAATCCTGAATATCTTCAGCGGCCGGTCGTAGCCTCCGCTGAAGTATACCGTGAAAAGCCAAATAAGAATGTAAACCGGCACCATAAAATACATGAATTCTGGCGGGTAGTGGGGGCCATGAAACACCGTTTCTTCCCAACTCGATTTTATGAAGAAAAAGCCAATAAAAATTAAGAGGGCGTCGAACAGGGGCCAAAAGATTTTTTTTAAAAAGCGGTTGAAGAGCGCCACTGCTGCACGGAAATAAACTGCCAGGTTAATGAGGAAGGAAAAAAGTCTGGCATTTTTTTGCGAAAAATGCTTGCGTGCAAAAATGATCATGGCATTGTAAAACACCAGTACATAGTTTACGCTGCTTTTTTTGGTGCTCTCGCCTTTATAATGAATGATGCGTGTATCGGGGAAGTAATAGTTTTTGTATCCTGCCTGTGTAATGCGGAAGCTCATGTCGATGTCCTCGCCATACATAAAAAAGTCCTCGTCGAGGTAACCTGTCTTTTCAAGCGCTTCCTTTCGCAGCAGCATAAAAGCACCCGAGAGCACATCCACTGCATGAGTCTGGTCAGGGTCGAGATATCCCAGGTGGTACTTTCCAAAGGTTTTCGATTTTGGGAAAAGCCTGGCCAGCCCGAATATCTTAAAAAAAGCTACGGCAGGAGTGGGCAGGCCGCGCTTTGATTCCGGCAGGAATCGTCCTTGTCCGTCGAGCATCTTTACCCCCAGTCCGCCTGCATCGGGATGCTCATCCATGAATCGAACCACCCGGGGCAAAGTGTCGTCTTCAACCACGGTATCGGGGTTCAGCAGCAGCACATAGCGCCCTTTGGCAATTGCAATGGCTTGGTTGTTGGCCCGGCTGAAGCCCAGGTTTTCTTCATTGGCAATAAGATGGACCTGCGGATATTTTTCGCGCAGCATTTCCAGGCTGCCATCAACGGAATTGTTGTCAACCACGATTACTTCCATGGCCAGGTTTTTTCCCGAGCTGAATACCGACTTCAGGCACTGGTCGAGGAAGTACTGCACGTTGTAATTGACAATAACTACGGTGAGGTCCATTCCGGCTTACTTTTTTATAAGGTTTTCGTAAGGGGTGCGGTTTATAATGGAGCGGCCCAGGGTGACCTCGTCGGCATATTCGAGCTCATCGCCAATGGCAATGCCGCGGGCAATTACCGAAACCTTCACATCATAAGGCTTCATTTTTCTGAAAAGGAAGAAATTGGTGGTATCACCTTCCATGGTAGTGCTCAAGGCCAGGATCACCTCTTTTATGTTTTCTTTGTGTTTGGCAATACGTTCGATCAAAGATTCGATATTCAGGTCGCTTGGGCCAATGCCGTCCATGGGCGAAATGATACCACCCAGCACATGAAACATGCCATGGTATTGTCCGGTGTTTTCAATGGCAATCACATCGCGAAGGTCTTCCACCACGCAAATGAGCGAGGCGTCGCGCCGGGGCGAACGGCATATTTCGCAAAGGTCCTGATCGGAGATGTTATGGCACTGCCGGCAATAGATTACCTCCTGACGAAGGCGAAGCATGGCATCAGAAAAGCGGGCCACGGTTTCCTGGTCTTGTTTGAGCAGGTGCAGCACCAGGCGCAGGGCGGTTTTTTTGCCAATGCCCGGCAGTCGCGAAAACTCTTCGACGGCGGCCTGCAGCAATTTGGAGGAGAAAGTTTCCAAAACAAAAATGATTGGTCAGCAACGGCCAAAGTTAATATAAAAACCGCTGCATGATGCCTGATTTTTCATGCAGTTTAAGCATTCTCATTCTGACATCAGGCCGATTTCTGAAGTTGTATGAAAAAAGACGTTCCCTTATGTTCTTTGCTTTGGAAGCTAATGGTGCCCCCATGCATCTCCACAATCTGTTTGGTAATGTACATGCCAAGGCCATGGGTTTTTTCGCCTTTCAAGCCAAAGCGCTTGGCGCGAGAAAATTTCTCGAAAAGAAAATGCTGCAACTCCTTTGGAATGCCGATACCGGTATCTTTTACCATAATCAGTACATTTTCTGCCTTTTCTTCAAGGCTCAACCGCACCTTCCCTTTTTCGCCGGTAAACTTCAAAGCATTGCTGATGAGGTTTTCGAGCACCCGGCTGAATTTTTTCAGGTTCAGATCAGCGAATAGTCTTTTTTCAGGTATGTCAGCACTCAGGTCGATTTGTTTCTCCAGGGCATCGGTTTTGAAATGCTCCAGTACTTCCATGATCAGGTCGTTGAGGCAAACCTTTTGTTTAGTCAGCTGGTAGTTTTCCGTTTCCATTTCCGACACTTCGAGCAGCTCTTCCATAATACCCAAGGCGGTTTGCGACGAACGTCTGATCAGGTCGATGTAGAAAAGGTTTTCGGAAGCCGGATTTTTCTGCTCCAGCATATTGCACAGCCCCAGTATGCCGCTGATGGGATTTCGCAAATCGTGGGCCACTGTGGCCATAATGCGGTCCTTGCTTTGGTTTAGGGCAATGAGTTTTTCTTCATATTTTCTCCGATCTGAAACGTCTGAAGCAATGCCTTCAATCCTGGTTTTTCCGTTTTCAATATCCTTGATAAGCCAGGCTTTGTATTGAATAAACCTCTCCTGACCTTTTTTGGGAATTATTTTTATCTCGGTGCTGAAAAACCCTTCTTCATAAACCTTTCTGAAATCTGCCCTGATTTTGTCATGGTCTGATTCATGAACCATTTTCAATATCAAAGCAGGGTCTGTAACAAATTCTTCAGGGTTGTATCCCGTGATTTGCGTTATTGGGTCGCTGATAAGGGTAAGCCTGAAGGGGTTTGTTTCGGCTGTCCAAACGGCATGGTCAATGGTTTTTAGAATGCTGTTTAACTTTAAACGCTCTGCCTCAAGTAAGAGCTCGGCATTTTTTTGCTGGGTAATATCAATACCCACCGATTGAAATTCCTGCAGCTCGCCTGATTTATCGAAAATAGGAATATCGGTCCACTGCTGCCAGGTTTTGCGGCCATTGGGCATAAGCACTTCATGCTGGTAGTTTATTATTTTGGAGGTTTTTGCAATGTGGGCAAGATGTTTCAGAATGGTTTCCTGGTTCTGCTGAGGTATGAAACTCAACCACTTGGTTCCAAGTAATTTTTCTTCGGGTTGCCCCATATACCTGCAATAGGCCTGATTCACAAATATTAGGGTGGTGTCCGGTAAAAACCGGCAAATCATTTCCTGCTGGGCGTTGAGCACCGCTTCCAAAAAATCCTTTTGCTGCCTGATTTGCAGTTCTTCTTTTTTACCCATTCGTTTTTTTGGTTATGGAAAGAACATGAAGATAAATTTGCTTTTATTTGAAAGGTAAAATTAGAAAAATATTGCCCTAGATTAAAATTAATAAGTACCAGATTTCCTGAATAAAAATCATGGCAGAAAAATAAGCTATAAAATCTTTGCCTATTTTTGCCGAACTAAAACCGGCAGCCTATGACTCCCGAGATTATCCTGATTTCTTTCTTTGTTTATACTTCCCTGATTTTTATTATCTCGCGCTTCACGGTACGTAAGGCCAATAACGAAAGCTATTTTCTGGGCAACCGCAACTCACCCTGGTATGTGGTGGCTTATGGCATGATCGGAGCTTCGCTTTCGGGCGTCACCTTTATGTCGGTACCCGGGCTGGTTAAAGCCGAGCAGTTCAGTTACATGATGCTGGTGTTTGGCTACCTGGTGGGGTACGCCGTCATTGCTTTTGTGCTCTTGCCTTTGTATTACAAAATGAACCTGACCTCCATATACACTTACCTGGAGAAGCGGTTTGGGATGTCATCCTATAAAACGGGTTCATTTTTCTTTATTCTTTCGCGGCTGGTAGGTTCATCTTTTCGTATGTTCCTGGTGGTTAATGTGCTGCAGATGTTCGTTTTCGATGCCTGGGGGATTCCACTGGGTGTAACGGTAGCCCTGTTCATGTCGCTGATTTTGCTCTATACTTTTAAGGGCGGCATAAAAACCATTGTGTGGACCGACACTTTGCAAACCACTTTTATGATTACCGCCGTGGTTATCACCATTTTTATTGTTTCAGACGCGCTGAATATGGGCTTTGTTGATTTGTTCTCGGCAGCCAGGGCAGAGGGCTTTACGAGAATGCTTATTACCGATGTGAATGATCCCCGCTTCTTTCTGAAGCAGTTCTTTGCCGGCATGTTTATTACCATTGTCATGACCGGCCTTGATCAGGATATGATGCAGAAGAACCTGAGCTGCCGCAACCTGCGCGATGCGCAGAAGAACGTGCTTACTTTCGGGGCCATACTTATCCCGGTCAACCTGATGTTTCTATTCCTGGGAGCGGTGTTGTGGCTGTATGCCGATGCCCATGGCATAAGCCTGGTGCAAACCTCCGACGAGTTGTTTCCTACCCTGGCCCTCCAATACCTTGGCCTGGCCGCCGGGCTTACCTTTTTCTTCGGACTGGTTTCTGCCGCCTATTCCAGTGCCGATGGCACGCTTACCGCGCTTACCACTACCTTCTGCATCGATTTCCTGGGTTTAAAACGCAGACCCGATATGACCGAAGATAGAATTCGTATGATTCGCTACCGTGTTCATATCGGCTTTGCAATATTGGTGATGCTGATCATTATGGGCTACGGGGCCATTAATAATGAAGCCCTTATCTCCAAGCTTTTTACCATTGCAGGATATACCTATGGACCCTTGCTGGGGCTTTACTTCTTTGGCCTTTATACTAAATGGCAGGTGAAGGACCGCTGGGTGCCATTGGTGGCAGTACTTTCGCCAGCCATCAGCTATTTGCTTAGCATCAACTCAGAGCGTCTTCTGTGGGGGTATAAGTTCGGTTTTGAAATCCTTATTGTAAATGGTTTGTTTACTTTTATTGGTTTGCTTCTGCTGGCCAAAAGGCGTTAAAATCACTTTTTACCTCTATTGTTCTTCGGGCCTTTCAGCAAAGGTTTCATGGTTTGCTTTTTATTTGAAAAGTTAGTTTCAATGAGGTTTTCCTGCCTAAAGTCTTGATATACAAGACTGAAAAAAATAAAGAAATTTTTAAAAATTACATTTTGCTGCATTTTGTATTTAAAATTGCTCTAATTTAGTGAGCACTAACCAAAAACTTTCCTTATGTTCAGAATTCGCCGGGTAGCCAATGAACTTTATCCAATGAACCGTTATGCTGTGGAACAGGTCAAGGAAATTATGAGAAGTCAGTTTTCTGCAGTTAAAGAAGAAAAGATACAAGCCATTTCTGAGCAGCTGCATGATCCGTTAAAATACCGTTTTCGGGCCATTCTTTTTGTTGCCGAAAACAATATCGGGAAGTTAAAAGGGTTTGCCCTGTTGATGTATGTTCCCGATCGTGGCTTTTGTTTTCTTGATTACATAGCTACCCGCAAAGAGGATGCCCCGGTGGGCATTGGCAGCGCACTCTACGAGCGGTGCAGGGAAGAAGCCATGCTGTTAAAAGCCAGTGGTGTTTTTATGGAATGCCTTCCCGACGATCCCGCGTTTTGCAAGGACGACAACCTGCTCGAACAGAACGCATCGCGGTTGAAGTTTTATGAACGTTTCGGAGCCCGGCCTTTAATAAATACATTGTATGAAACTCCGGTAAAGCAAGATGATACTTGCGCTCCCTACCTGGTGGTTGATTTGCTGGATAAAACAACCTTGCCACAGCCCAGGCAGCTTCGGCTGATTGTGGAGGCAATACTGCAAAGGAAATATGCTGATTATTGCCCCCAAGATTATATTGAAAAGGTGCTCAACTCTATTGATGAAACTGCCGAACTCAGGCCCTTTAAATATCTCAGGGAATCGAATCAACGTTCGTTTGAAGCCACCATCAAAAGCAAAAAGCCGCTTCCTTTGGTTTACAACGAACAACACTCAATTCATCATGTGAAGGAAAGGGGCTATGTGGAAGCTCCGGTGCGTATCAGTGCGGTATTAAAGGCTTTTGAAGGTACTGGCCTGGTCAATATCCTCCCCGTCCAATTTTTCCCGGAGAAGCATATCCGGCAGGTTCACAATCCTGATCTGGTTGATTTTCTTAAGGAGATCAGTGCTGCCACACCCGAGGGCCGTTCGGTTTATCCGTACATTTTCCCCATCAGAAATCCAGACCGAAAACCCAGAGAGCTTGCATTGCAGACAGGATATTACTGCATCGATACTTTTACGCCCATCCACCGCAATGTTTGGGAAGCAGCCCGGGGGGCGGTTGATTGTGCTTTGACCTGCGCCGTTGAAATTATTCAGGGAGAGCCACTGGCCTATGCCCTGGTGCGGCCACCAGGACATCATGCCGAAACCAATGTTTACGGAGGGTTTTGCTATCTGAACACCGCGGCCATTGCAGCCAATTACCTCAGCCATTTTGGAAAGGTCGCCATTCTGGATATTGATTACCATCACGGAAACGGGCAGCAGGAAATTTTTTACAAACGCAGCGATGTGCTTACCGTAAGCCTGCATGGGCATCCCTCCACTACCTACCCCTATTTTGCAGGCTATCGCAAAGAAAAAGGCGAAGGGGAGGGCCTGGGATTTAACCATAACTTTCCTTTAAGTGAGGGGGCAAGAGCCCAGGAGTATCGTATGATTTTGTCGGATGCCTTGCGCCTGATCGAAAAATTTGATCCCGCATATCTGGTGGTAGCCTTCGGCGTCGATATTGCAAAAGACGATCCGACTGGAACACTGAACTTCACTTCCAAGGATTTTGAAAAAAACGGCCGTATGATCGGAAGCCTTCAAATACCTGTCCTGGTGGTGCAGGAAGGCGGATACATGAACCGAACCCTCGGAACCAACGCCCTGCACTTTATAAAGGGATTGCATGATACGGTTTGGAAATAGGGTCAAAGTTTGAAGTTTGGTGTTCAAAGTTCAAAGTTCAAAGTTCAAAGTTCAAAGTTCAAAGTTCAAAGTTCAAAGTTCAAAGTATCTTTCCCTCAAACCCTCTTACTTTCAAATCTTCATACTCTCAACCCATCTCATCTTTCACTTCTCATAACTCTTCCCACCGGATACACATTGTGCTGCTGGTCGTAGTAAGGTGTTTGCTCGTAAAACCAGTTCAGGATTTCGCGCGGGTTGGAGGCAAAGGCTTGATCGCTGGTTTTCATTTCTTCGAAACGTTTCTGCAGTTCAGGATCGTTCTGCAGCATTTGGCGGGCAATGGCTTCCATGGCATAGCTTTCGAAATATTCGGTGCGCTGGAAGATGGCATTGAAGAAGCCCCAGGCGGCAAATGAGGAGGGCGCATCGGGCTCAAGGGCGTGAGCAATCAGGCGGGCTGCAGGTTGGCTCATGGGCACCACGGCCGAGCCGGCCTGGAAGCGCCGGGTTTCGGTTACCGGCAATGATTTGAAGCGGGCCATTTGCCGGCCTTCATTCACCAAACCAGCAAGGTTCACATCCCGGAAACGGTAGGATTCAACTTCCATTTCTTTTTCTTCCGTAAGGAAAGTCATTTCAACCCCCTGCATTTGAAGCCTTTCAATTACATCGTACCACTGAACGGGAATAATATATGCTTCGGGCAGCATGACCGTAACTGTGGGTTCCTGTTTATAAAACCAGGGGATCTGGAAGGTTGTTGGTTTGTCGCTTTCGTAAATAAACCACTGCCCTCCGCTCAGGTCGCTGATGATTTTCTGGTATTCAACGCCTTTAAAGTCGATCATTACGCTGTCGCTGGCGGTGCGGAAATCGAGTGGGAAGGGCTGCGCCCTGAATTCCGCGGAAGCGGTAAACGCATCGGCGGCCTTTACCAGGGCTTTAAAGCTTTGGTGGTTGCCATGAAGCAATTGCATGGTATGCAGAATGCTGTAATAGGTGGCTTCCACGCGCAGGTGGTAGGGTTTGAGCATGTGTGTTTCGAGCAGCAGCCCGGGGCGGTTTCGCTGGGCGGCAAAGCCGTTGGAAAGGGCAGGGGGCGAGGTGCGCGACACCAGCCCGCTGCGCGGATCGTGCCAGTTGCGGTAGGTCACATAAGGGAAAGCAGGATAGCCACTGTTTTCCATTAAGCTTTCCCACTCAGGAAGGAATTCCTGCTCACACCAGTCCGAAATACCTTTTTCCATATTGCCGAAAACCTCGATGATATAAGTCAGGGGATACTGGTAGTCGCCTCCGTTAGTAGAGTGGGTGTCGATGTAGAAGTCGGGCTGCCAGTCGTTCCAGAGCTTGAGAAAATGCTGCATTTCAGCGGCATCAGCCTTCAGGAAGTCGCGGTTCAGGTTCAGGTTGCGGGCGTTGGTGCGCCAGCCCATTTCTTCGGGTCCGTTCTGGTTAATGCGGTTATATGGGCCAAAGCGCTCGTGACCATCTACATTAAAAATGGGAATAAACAGCAAAGTGATGTTTTCGAGCAATTCAAGGTGCTTGCCATGGATCACCATGTCGCGCAGCAGCATCAGTCCGGCATCCTTGCCATCGGGTTCGCCCGGGTGTATGGATGCCTGCACCAGCAAAACAATGTTTCCGCTGGCATGCACCTGCTCGGGTGTGAAACGCCCTTGCCTGTCGAGGATCAGCAGCGGCAAATCGCGCAGCTGGTGGCTCTGTCCAAAGGTGGTGTAATGCAACATTGGGGAGGCTTCGGCCAGGCGCTTGCTGAAATCAACGGTTTCGGTATAGCGGGGCGTATGGTTGCGGCCATGGGCTTCATACCAGGTAAGCCAGCTTTCATTTGGAAATGATTGAACATTGATCAGGGCGAGTACCGTAAAAAGGATATTTCTCAAAAGCATAATGCCGGTTTAAAGAATTTCAGAATCCGGCAAAAATACGAAAAAACAAAAAGCCCGGCAGGGTAGGGCTGCCGGGCTCTTTTCAAATCTTGGATTTCTTTTTTAGAAATCAACGTTCAACTTCAAGGGCTTCAATTCTTTTCAACAAGTCGTTTATGACTTTTTGCTGGGCTTCAATCATGGCCTGTTGTTCCTGCACGGCTTTAACCAGGGGCACAACAAATTCGGCGTAGCGCAGGCCATAGAAGTCGCTGTCGTTTTTGGGTGCATCGACCCCGCTGAAGGTGAAGCCTATTTGTTGTGCAGCTGTTTCCACTTCCTGGGCAATGAAGCCGGTGGTAATTTCAGAATAGCGCGCTCCCGTAAGAAATTCCACGTTGGGATCTTCTGCGCGAATCTGTTCCCTGCGTTCGTTCAGGCCAATGGCTTCATTGATGCCTTCGCGATCAATCACAAAGGTTACCGGTCGCAGCATATTGATAAATGCCAGGCCAGGAACATCCTCTTTCACCTCTTTTTTAAAGCGGCCATCAGAAATGTTGGTCCAGTTTTTGTATCCGCCAATGGATTGCACAAAGGTATTTCCCACCCTCACCTGGTCAGAAGCCGTAGCGGTGGCATCGATGCCCAGGCAGGTAACATTTAAAATAGTTGCTGCATTGTTCCCTGTGTTATATCCAATATAAGTATTGTAAGAATTACTGTAGCTGATGGTTCCGCCGGCATTGTGTCCCAAAGCTGTGTTTTGCCAGCCTGAAACATTATAATTGAGGGCATGTACTCCGATAGCCGTATTTGAATAACCAGTTTGGTTGTATTCCAGGGCATCAGATCCGACAGCTGTATTGTTATTTCCGTTGTTATTATACAAGGCTGAAGAACCGACGGCTGTGTTGTCTCCACCTGTTGTATTAGAAACTAACGTATAAGAACCTAAAGCTGTATTAAATGATGCTGTTGTATTTTGTTGAAGCGCATTTGATCCCAAAGCCGAGTTAGAATAACCCGTTGTATTGCTATTTAGTGCAGAATAACCTATGGCTGTGTTCGTTCTTCCTGTTGTATTAGAATAAAGGCCCTCAAAACCGACAGCAGTATTGTTATATCCCTTCGTATTTGAAAAAAGGGCTTTGGAACCAATTGCAATATTCTGCTTTGCCTCATTAGAAATAGGAGCATTTAAGCCATTGTTAAATAAAGCGCTGTCGCCTATTGCAATCAGGTGGCTTCGGTTGGTGTTACTATACAACGCGCGAACACCCATCGCAACATTTGAATAGCCTGTGGTATTGTTATAAAGGGCATAACTTCCATTGGCAATATTGCCTTTACCAGTAGTATTGGAAAACAGTGCCCCCGGTCCGGTTGCAGTGTTAAACTCGCCCGAAGTATTATTATAAAGTGATGACGCTCCAAGAGCTATATTGTTACCACCTGTTGTGTTTGCATTTAATGCACTAAAGCCAAATGCAGTATTATTGCTTATGGATCCCCCGCCCCTGCCAACTTTTATACCATTCACACTAATATCTCCTGTAACGGTTAGTTTATTGTTAGGCTGCGAAGTGCCAATGCCCACATTCCCTGTGTTGAAATAAATATTTCCTGCCAAAGTATTCCAGGGATTGGCAGCTGAAGTTTGCCAGACTACGCCATTTACCCCCCTTGTTAATACTTGTCCGGTAGTACCGGAAGTATTATTATAATCATAAAGATGACTTCTCAGGCGAATGCTTCCGGCCACATCGAGACTTTGGCTGGGTGCTGAGGTTCTGATACCTACATTGGAACTTGAAGGATTAAAAACGAAATTGGGATTTCCGTCAAACGCCCCGTTGTTGTTAAACTGCACCTGTCCGTGCACACCGCCAATGGGCGGCATGGGCCCCATCGGGCCTTCTGGACCTTGGGGCCCCTGTGCGCCAGTTTGTCCCTGAGGGCCTTGGGGCCCGGTGGCTCCCGTTTCACCCTGTGGCCCGGTAGCACCTTGTGGCCCGGGTACGCCCTGTGGTCCTTGTGGTCCTTGTGGCCCAGCAGGCCCAGTAGCACCTGTTTCGCCCTGTGGCCCTTGCTGACCCATGGGACCCTCGGGTCCTGCTGGTCCTGGCTCCTCGCTGTGCTTCGCATACAATGCATAGGGTACGCTCAAAAGCGGGGTAGTAGACAAATGGATATAATTAACGCCCCCATTGGGGTCGAATTCCACCATTAGGCTTTTTGCCTCTCCTCCCCAATCAATTGTGGCCATGCTGCCCTGAAGAATAACGCCAGCACCTATCATTATATTCACCAAGCCATAGGCATTGGTTTGCACGGCATGTGACTCCTGGTATAGGACAGTGCTGCCTTGCATTAGGTTAATGCGAAAGTTGACCTGCTGACTGGCATATACATTGCCATCAGCATCGCGCACGGCTAGCTGGTAATTGAATTTTTCGGGCACCTGGGCCTTTAATTGAATTGCAATTGCCATAAAGGCAATCAACAGTATGGTTTTTGAAATCATTGTTCTCATTGTGGGATGGTTTTACTGGTTATTTTATCAAGCTTACTTTAATGACTTGCCAAGACCCATCGGTAAATACCACCCGCATAAAATAAATGCCCGGGTGAAAATCGCGCATGGATATAGTAAAAGGATTGCTAATCAACTCCTTTCCGTTGAAGTGCAAAACAGTAATGCCCCGCATATCGATCAGGCTCAGGTGCCTGACCTGGTCCTTGCCGTTTTCGAAGAGCTGGACGTTTACCCAGGTTCGGGTAGGGTTGGGGTACACATTGACGAAAATGCGGTCGCTTAGCGTTGGAATATCAGTGGCTGACTGCGCCGGTGGCTGATGAAAGCCCACCAGGGTGGTGTAACCACCTACAGAGAAAGTGCCAATGGCCAGTTCGCCCAGGCTGAATTCAACAAAATAGCCGGCTGCCTGCCCCTGCCAGCCAGCGGCCGACACCAGCGCGCGTTCCTGGTACTGCGCAAAAAGTGGCAGGGAAAGGAGGAGGCAGGAAAGGATAATCAAGTTTTTTTTCATACGGGTTAGGTTAAGGTTAGGGTTGAGGGTTGTCATTGTTGTCATTGTTGTCAGCTTCGCGTTGTTCCCGCACGTGCAGGATTGTCTGCTCCGGGCTATCAATTTTGTCATGGGTATCAGGTATCTGGTGTTTGG
>JAHYJD010000086.1 GCA_019429365.1 Bacteroidales bacterium
CCGGCATAAATTAGCGGAAGGGCCACATTGTCGAGCGCGGTGCTGCGCGGAAGCAGGTTAAAGGTTTGAAAAACAAAGCCTATCTCGCGGTTGCGAATTTCGGCCAGTTCGTTGTCGACAAGCTTGCTCACATCTTTTCTGTTAAGAAAATACCGCCCGCTGGTGGGTGTGTCGAGGCAGCCCAGTATATTCATAAGGGTAGACTTGCCTGAGCCCGAGGGCCCCATCAATGCCACATATTCGTTACGATAAATACTGCTTGAAACCCCATTCAGGGCTTTCACTACCTCAGCACCAACCTTGTAAAACTTTGTTAACTCTTCAAGCCTGATCAGTTCTTGTTTCATGGTATTTATTATTCAGAGACAAAGGTCAAAGTTAGAAAAAATCAATAACCCACGGGCACTATTTGTTTGCTCAGGGCCGGATTAAAGAAAACAATTCCCAGCCTGAGAAGGTCCACCGAAAGGGTTGCCCCAGGGTGACCGGTAATTTCAATCCAGGCTTTTCTCATGCCTTTCGACCATCGAATATCGTCGAGGATTAAAACGCTTCCTTCATAAAGATGTTCGCTGATTTGCAAAAAATTACTCATCACCCCTTCATAGGAGTGGTCGCCGTCGATATACACCAGGTCGGGTTTCCCAAGCATGGTAAGTGCATTTGGTAAGGTTTGGCTGAAGGGACCGGTAAGGATTTCAATATTTGTAATGCCGCTTTCGCGGAAAAGGGCGCTGGCCCTTGCAGCGGTCTGTGGACAACCTTCCAGTGAAATGATACGTGCCTCCGGCCTGGCTTTGGCCAGATAGGCAGAAGTGAGCCCCAGTGAAGTGCCCAGCTCGAGTATGGTGGAAGGCTGAAAGTAGCGCGCCATGCGATAGAGCAGCCAGCACATGGAAGGCTTTTGCAAAGAACGCTTTGCGATACTACTTACGCTGCGCCGGTAGCGCAGCGGCTCCTCCCCTTTGCGCTCATTCACAAAGCGCAGCCCCTGGCCATAATCGGTCACTTCCAGTTCGGCGTGGTCGTTTTTCAGGCGCTGTCGCATTTGTTCCAGAAAGGAAAAATCGGGATGCCCTTCGCGGGAATACAGACAATTCTCCGCGAAAGCGTAAAGAAAAGGAGAATGAATTCCGAATGGTTTTCGTGTGAGGGTTTGTAAAATCACATGGCGGTTCAGATACATGGGCGCTGCATAAAAGCCAAAGTGCAAATTTATGTCTTTTTGTACACCAAAATCAGGTGGCTGTATGGCCAAGCTTGCAATATTTTCATTAACTTGCCATCTGTTTAAAAAACTATGATCATGAGCATAAAAATTTGCGTTCTTTTTGCTGGCATGTTGCTGGTGCCGGGCCTAATGCATGCTGCCCCCAACGACACTATTCGCATTGGCGACCACAGCGCCTTGCAGGCAGAAAGGTTTTACAACGAAGGCATTAGGCTGTTTAACCAGAACCGGCTCGAAGATGCCCTGAAGGCGTTTGATAAAGCCGTGGAGACTTACCCGGAGTATGCCCAGGCTTATTACAATCGCGGCGTGGTAAAGCAAAGCCAGTTTAATTTTCCGGCAGCCCTGGCCGATTTCGAAAAGGCCCTGGAGATAAACCCTGAACATACCCTGGCGCATTTGGCCCGCGGATATGCCCTGAGCGAGACAGGCCAGCCTGAAAAGGCCATGAAGAGTTTCGACCAGGCCATAAAAATTGCTCCGGATCATTACCTGGGGTGGTATCTCAGGGGGGTGGCCCTGTTCTGGCTGGGCGAGTATGGCAGGGCAGTGCAGGACTTCTCACGTGCCATTGAACTCAAGCCCGACTATGCCCCCGCTTGGAACGACCGCGGAAGCGCCCGCCAAATGGCTGGCAACACCTCCGGGGCAATGGCCGACTTTCAGCAGGCCATGCTGCTCGATCCTTCCATGCATTTTACCTTCAACAATATGGGTAACCTTCGCAATGAAATGCAGCAATATAACGAGGCCATGGAGTATTTTACCACCGCCATCAGGCTTAACCCAAACTATGCCATGGCTTACAACAACCGGGGCATCGCGCGCTTTAACATGGAGCAATTCGCTGAGGCGGTTTCGGACTACAACAGGGCCATAGAACTCAACCCGGTTTTTTCGCAAGCCTACAACAACAGGGGCAACGCACGCTACAAATTGAACGACTACCAAGGAGCTTTGGCCGACTTCAGCAAAGCCATCGAATTAAATCCCGGCTATGGGGAGGCCTATCTGAACCGCGGCATTGTGCAAGAAATGCTTCGCGACCTTGACAGTGCCCGCAACGACTGGCAAAAAGCCCTGGAACTTGGAGTTAGTATTGCTGAAAGTTATTTGAAATAAATGGTAAACATGGTGGCTATGAAGTTTTCGAAAATATTTCCAAAGAAATTATTGGTAATGGCACTGCTGGCGGCAATAGCCTTTTCAGCCTCAGCCCAGAACGTAGAATTTACGCGCAGTGCTTTCCCCAACGACCCTGACGGGCTACGCGAAGCCAGCCGCAACCTGCGCACCGGCGAAAACCTGTTTTATCAGGGTGGAGGGCGCACCCTCGAGTCTATCGATTACCTGCTCAAGGCCCACGCCTTCAATCCGAACAATGGCCGACTCAATTACCTCATTGGGCAGGCCCTGCTGCAAACGATCGATTATCCCCAAGCCGTTGAATACCTGGAGAAGGCTAGGACATTAGGCTATCCCGATCCCGAGGTTTATTTTTTTCTGGCCGAAGCCTATCATGTGAACAAAGATTTCCACAAGGCCATTGAGCTTTACGCCACTTTCCGGCAGCAGCTATTACCACAGGAACTTGCCCTTCGCCGGCAAATCATCGAGAAGCGCGTGGCGCAGTGCCAGCATGGCATTTCTTTGGTGGCCAGCCCGGCGCGGGTTTACATCGACAACCTGGGTAGCGGAATCAATAGTTCATACGACGATTACAGCCCCAAACTGCTGCCTGGCGATGAGCAAATGTTTTTCACCTCGCGCCGCCCCCTTGAGAGTAAGGCCAGGATTGACCGTATCGACTACAAATATTTTGAAAACATATTGATTGCCGAAAAAACCGGGGACCAGTGGCGGGCAACAGGCCATGCGGGCAACACCCTGAACCGCCGCAATCACAGCGCCGTAGCTGCCATTTCGCACGATGGACTCACCATGATCGTTTACAATGGCAGCAAGGGTGGCGACCTTTTCATTTCTGAATTTACCAAAGGAAAGTGGAGCAAGCCATCGCGCCTGCGCAACGGTATTAACTCCCGCCACCAGGAAACCAGCGCTGCCCTCTCGGCCGATGGCAACACCCTTTATTTTATCAGCGACCGCCCCGGCGGCTATGGAGGCAAAGATATCTGGTTTACCTATAAAGACCGGCGCGGCCGTTGGCTCGAACCAATGAATCTGGGGCCAGTGGTAAATACCGAATACGATGAGGAAGGCCTGTACCTTACGCCAGACGGCGAAACCCTTTATTTCAGCTCCAAGGGGCACAACTCCATGGGAGGCTACGATATTTTCAGCTCCACCTGGGCCAATGGCCGCTGGAACGAGCCTGTTAACCTGGGATATCCCATCAACAGCCCAGCCAACGACCTGTTTTTCAGGCCTACATCCGATGGCGAAACGGCCTATTTTTCTTCTTTGCGTGCAGGAGGACAAGGAGGCAGCGATTTGTACAAGGTTACATTTATGGGTCCAGAGAAACCTGTCATTAACCAAATGCAAAACGAACCCATTGCCAGCCGGGCCCGCCCAAATATGGGCATTTTCCTGGACCAAACCACCCCGCCTATTCCGCCCATGACCCTGCTGCGCGGCCGTGTGCTAAACGACGAAACAGGGGAACCCCTGCTGGCAAATTTAGAATTGTATGATAATGAGCAGGAGGAACTACTGGCAACCTTTGCCACAAATCCGGAAACGGGTGCTTATTTTATCTCCCTGCCTGGGGGTAAGAACTTTGGCATTTCGGTGCAGGCCGAAGACTTTCTTTTCCATTCGGAAAATATCAATATTACCGAAACAGACGTATTTACCGAAATCATCAACGACATCCGCCTGAAACGGGTGGAGGTGGGTACCACCATTGTGCTGCGCAACATCTTTTTCGACACTGGCAGCGCCAGTCTGAGACCCGAATCGTATGCCGAGCTGGGTGTACTTTACAAACTGCTTGAAGACAACCCTAAAATAAAAATAGAGATTTCGGGACATACCGACAATGTGGGCTCAGCAGCACTTAACCAGCGGCTTTCGCAGGATCGTGCCAGGGCAGTGGTGGATTTCCTTACGGAAAGGGGAACCGCTCCCGACAGGCTGACTTATAAAGGCTACGGCTTTTCACGGCCTGTTGCCACCAACGACACCCCCGAGGGGCGGCAATTAAACCGTCGCACTGAATTCGAGATTATTGAAAAATAGGAATAAAAAAACCGGGAAGCTGATCCCGGTTTTTTTGTACCTGTTATGATATGGCAATCTGTTTGGGCGGCTTCTGCTTTGCCTCCTCCCTTTTAGGGATGGTGATGTTCAGAATACCGTCCTTGTGGTTGGCCTTGATATGCTCGGCATCGACGCTGGAAGGAAGGCTGAACGAGCGCTTGAAGCTCGAATAGCTGAACTCTCTGCGCATATACTTGCCTTCTTCCTTGCTCTCATTCTGCTCTTCCTTTTCGGAAGAAATGGTGAGCACATTGTTCTCAAGGTCAATTTTGAAATCCTTCTTGTCCAGGCCGGGGGCAGCCACCTCAATGCGGAAGTTATCGTTGGTCTCCACCACGTTTACGGCTGGCATGCTGATACCGGTCTGATCTTCGAAGAAGTTTTGCATCAGGTCCCTGCCAAAAAACTCATCGATCAGGCTGGGCACATTCACTCTGCTTCGTCTTAACATCGGTAACATAGCTTGGTCCTCCTTTTTTTTAATGGTGAAACATTTTGTTTTTTTGTCTTCGCAGCACGTAATTTCAAACAGTGTGCCATGGCAAAAACACAGCAAAAACAAGCCTTACGGCCGACATTTTGACATTTTGAGGAGCTATTAAAACGACACTTTGACACCCTGAAACTTCCTGCAAAAGCTTAGGTTTTCATATTCAATTCATTGATTATTTTTGGTAATTTAGTAAACAAAATCAAATATACTGGTGTTAGCAAAGCGTAATTGAACAAAAATTACTGAAAACCATGCCGGTCGGGTGCCGGATTTTTTTTGGAACTACCAACCAACTGACTGCCGATGAACATTGGATTATTACTCATTGCCCTTTTGATCCTTGCATTTCTGGCCCCCTTTACCCGGCGCTATCTTGGAAACGCCGCCGGCTGGATCTTTGCCATTATTCCCTTTATGGGGTTTGTATGGTTTCTGGGACTGCTGCCCGAAATTAACCAAGGCGAAATTTTTACTGACCGTTACCGCTGGTTGCCTGCCTACGGAATTGATTTTTCATTTTACATCGATGGCCTCAGCGTATTATTCAGCCTGCTGGTGCTTGGCATTGGAACCTTTATTCTGATCTATGCCGGCTACTACATGAAAACCTACCCCATGAAAGGGCGGTTTATGGGCTACCTTGTGCTTTTTATGGCCTCCATGGTAGGAGTGGTGGTTGCAGGCAACCTGATCACCATTTTTGTTTTCTGGGAGCTAACCAGCATCAGTTCTTATCTGCTTATTGGTTACAACCACGAAAAGCCTGAGGCCCGAGGGGCAGCACTGCAAGCCCTGCTTATAACAGGTTTTGGCGGTCTTGCCCTTTTGGGAGGCTTTGTGCTCATGGGTATCCCTTACGGGGATTATGAGCTGAGTACGCTATTTTCCGATCCTGAAGCCATTCGTTCGAGCAGCCTGTATTTGCCGGCTCTTATCCTGGTGTTGATTGGCGCCTTCACAAAATCGGCCCAGTTTCCGTTCCACTTCTGGCTTCCGGGTGCCATGGCGGCACCTTCGCCCGTGAGTGCCTACCTGCACTCGGCCACCATGGTCAAGGCCGGGGTATTCCTGCTGGCAAGGCTCAACCCTGTTTTAGGTGGTACCGAGACATGGTACTACCTGCTTAGCATATTTGGCGTCACCACCATGTTTGTCGGAGCCTGGCTCAGCATCACCCAAACCGACCTTAAACGCATCCTGGCTTACACCACCGTGAGCGCCCTGGGCACCTTGGTTTTGCTCATTGGCACCGGCACTGAGTATGCCATCAATGCGGCCATAGTGTTTTTGCTGGTGCATGCCCTTTATAAAGGCACCTTATTCATGATGGCCGGAAATATTGAGAAGAAAACCGGCACCCGGGATATCACCAAACTAGGCGGCTTGTTTAAGTACATGCCTTTTGCTGCGATTATCATGGTACTGGCGCTGGTTTCCATGGCTGGCATTCCGCCCATGCTGGGCTTTATTGGCAAGGAACTGATTTACGAAGCCAAATCCAATGCGCCTGATGCCCATTGGTTTATACTGATTGCAGGCTTCCTCACCAATGTCATACTGGTTTTTTTATCACTTCGCCTGGCCCTCGATGTATTTTGGGGCAAGGAACCAGCTTACGAGAAAAAGCCTGTAGAGCCCAACCTGGCTTTGATTCTTGGGCCATTCTTCCTGGTGCTGGTCAGTTTTGTGCTGGGCCTTTTTCCCAGCACCATGGCCAACCCACTCACTTCCCAGGCCATTATGGCCATCAGCCCTGGCATGGCTGCCATTAAGCTTAAGATATGGCACGGCTTCAACCTGGTGCTGGGCTTGAGCGCGCTGACTGTTGCCCTGGGTATTGTAACCTTTAAGTACCGGTATAAAGTTATCGCTTTCGCCGAACGCGTAAACCTGAAATAC
Source organism: Bacteroidales bacterium (assembly GCA_019429365.1). Classification (GTDB taxonomy): domain Bacteria; phylum Bacteroidota; class Bacteroidia; order Bacteroidales; family UBA7960; genus UBA7960. The sequence continues at coordinate 6,849 of JAHYJD010000086.1, forward strand.
TTCAAGCAGGAATTCTCACGCATTTTCTTCAGGCTCATTGATAAGTTTCTCATTGTTACCAAAGAACAAACCAAAACCATACAGCATGGGTACCACCGTTACTACCTCATGACGGTTTTTGTGGTGGCTTCGGTGCTGGTCTGGATACAGATTTGGAATGCCGACCCCGTGGTGCTGGAACTGAATTTCAGCGAAATGCCTCTTAACCTGGTGGCCGTGGTGGTACTGATCATTGCCGCCACCATTTCGGCGGTGGTATCGCACTCCAGGGTGGTGGCACTGATTGCCATGGGCGTGATTGGCTTTGGCATTACCATCATTTTTATTGCCTACAGCGGCGTGGACCTGGCCATTACCATGGTACTGGTCGAAACCCTTATGATAATTCTGGCCATGGCGGTGTTGTATCATTTACCCAAGTATGTGAAATACTCTGACACGGGCGACCGCATGCGCGACACCCTGGTGGCCACCCTGGTGGGAAGTTTTATGATGGTGCTGGTGCTACAGGCAGGCTCAACCGTTGTGGAGGAGCCTATTTCTGAATTTTTCAAGCAGGCAAGTTATACCGAGGCCTTCGGGCGCAACATCGTGAATGTGATCCTGGTAGATTTCCGTGCACTCGATACCCTGGGCGAAATTACCGTGATTGCCGTTGCCGCCCTGGGCATTTATTCAATGATCAAATTAACCCAAAAAAACAAGCTTTAGCTATGGAATCGGTGATATTGCAGATTGCTGCCCGCCACATGCGGCCCTTGCTGGTGATCCTTTCGCTGGTGGTGCTTTACCGCGGCCATAACGAACCCGGCGGCGGCTTTATTGGAGGGCTTATGCTGGGTGCAGCCTATATTCTTTTTGCCATGGGATTCGGCGTGCAAAAAACCCAGAAAAGTATTCCTGTAAGCCCGGTAATACTTACCGGAATTGGATTGCTGCTGGCACTGGCCTCCGGGCTGATTGCCGTACTCATGGGCCATGTTTTCATGACGGGCGAGTGGACAACCTTGTTTTCCGGAACCAGCTTTGAACTGAAGCTGGGTACACCGCTGCTGTTCGACCTGGGTGTTTATTTTACCGTTGCCGGCATGCTTATGCTGGTAATGTTTTCAATTATGGAGGAATAACCATGCTTTTTCTTTTGGCCATATTAGTTGGAGTGTTATATGGAGCCGCAGTTTATTTGCTGCTACGCCGCAATATTTTCAAACTGGTGCTGGGACTCATTTTTCTGGGACATGCCACCAACCTTCTGTTGTTTGTGGCAGGCGGACTTACCAGTGGCTTCCCGGCCTTTTTGCGCAACGTGCCCGGCGAGACCGAACGCATGGCCGACCCCTTGCCGCAGGCCCTGATACTTACGGCTATTGTGATCGGGCTGGGCGTAACGGCCTTTGCCCTGGTGCTGGTGTACCGATTCTACAGCGTGACCAAAACAGTTGATCTTGACGAACTTTCAGAAAACGAATAAACTATGATGCTGGTTTTACCCATACTGCTCCCACTGTTTTTCATGGTAGTGCTGATCTTTACCCGGCGCTGGCTGGCTTTTCAGCAGATTTTCAGCCTGCTGGCAACGGTTATCCTTACTTTTTTCTCGGCCATGCTGCTTATCGACGTGCAGCAAAACGGCATTGCCACCATGCAGGTAGGCTCCTGGATCGCCCCTTATGGCATCACCCTGGTGGCCGACCTTCTTTCGGCCATTATGCTGGTTACCGTGGCCTTTATTGGCGTGGTCATTATGATCTACAGCCCGGGATTTATTGACAAAGGGCGGCAAAGCGCGGGGTACTACCCCCTGGCTTTCGGATTGCTCATGGGGGTGAACGGCGCCTTTATTACGGGCGATATTTTCAACCTTTACGTGTGGTACGAAGTAATGCTTACCTCGAGCTTTGTGCTCATTGCCCTTGGCGGATCGGCCGAACAGCTTCGCGGCAGTATCAAGTATGTGACCATAAACTTTGTGGCCTCCATTTTCTTTGTAGCTGCCATTGGCATCCTTTACGGACTTACTGGCACCCTCAACATGGCGGACCTGGCATACAAGCTGCGCACCATCGACCACATACCATACATTAACAGTGCCCTAATGCTCTTTTTTATTGCGTTCAGCATTAAGTCGGCCCTTTTCCCGTTCTTCTTCTGGCTGCCTGCATCCTATCACACCCCGCCCATACCTATTACGGCCTTGTTTGCAGGCACACTGACCAAGGTCGGGATTTATACCATGTTCCGGTTTTACAGCCTTTTCATTGTGGAAAACCTGGTTTTCTGGAAAACATTTATCATTGTGATCGCTGGTCTTACCATGACCATTGGTGTGCTGATGGCCGCCTCGCAATACGATATCCGCAAAATTCTCTCGTTTCATATCATCAGCCAGGTGGGCTATATGGTTATGGGGCTGGGCATATTTACGGTGGGCGGCATTGCCGGCGCCATTTATTTTACCATACACAACATGCTTTCGAAGACCAATACTTTTCTGGCGGGCGGATTGGTTTACCAGCGCTCGGGCAGCTACGACCTGAAACACCTGGGCGGATTATACAAAGCCAGTCCTTTGCTGGCCTTGCTGTTCTTTATTCCAGCCATGTCGTTGGCAGGCATCCCTCCCCTGCCTGGCTTTTTCGGCAAATTCTTCCTGATTAAAGGCGGTTTTGAAGCCGGCGACTATGTAATTACAGGGGTGGCGATCCTCGTGGGCCTTTTTACCCTGTTTTCGATGGTAAAGATATGGAACGAAGCCTACTGGAAAAAAGAACCCGAAAATATTAAGCACGGCAGGGTGAGCCGCCGTGCCATTGCCGCCACAAGTTTGCTGGCCCTGGCTGTTATTCTGCTCGGTCTGTTTGCCGGCCCGGTTTCGCAAATTACCCTGGAAGCCGCCAACCAGGTGGTTTTTCCCGAAATGTATATTAATGCCGTATTGGGTAGATAAATTTATTCGTTATGCGAAAGTTATTTGGTTTTTTTGTCCGTTTGCTAAGGCTGATGTTATTTGTGGTCTATTACCTGAAAGAGCTCGTACTATCGAGTTTGTTTGTGGCCTGGGACATTATTACCCCAACCGATTATATGCGCCCGGGCATTGTGGAGGTTCCGGTGGACCTGAAATCAGAAACGGCTATTATCGCCTTTGCCAATTTAATTTCAATGACCCCGGGAAGTCTCACCCTCGACATGACTCCCGACAAGAAGAAAATTTACATTCATGTAATGTATCTTTACGACAGGGATGATTTTATCCGCAAAACCAAGACTCAGCTAGAAAAGCGCATTCAGTTGATTTTTGAATAAAAAAACACAACCATGACCCTGGAAGGATATCCCATACTGACCGTGGCTGTTTATATCAGCTTTGCCAGCTTAACCATATCACTGTTTGCCGGGCTATATCGCCTGCTTACCGGGCCTTCGCTGCCCGATCGTATGGTGGTGATGGACCTGATCGCCTCGCTGGTGATTGGCCTTATTCTCACCTATATTATGCAAACCGGGCAAACCGTTTACCTGAATGTGGCGGTGGTCATTGCCCTGCTGGTATTTATGGGCAATATTGCATTTGCAAAATACTTAAAGCGGAGGATTGAAAAATGATGGAGTGGATCGTGTCTATATTGCTGGTTTTCGGCTCGCTTTTTATGCTGGTGGCCGCCATTGGCGTAGTTAAGCTTTCGGATGTATACATGCGCATGCATGCCATTACCAAAGCGGCCTCCCTGGGAGCTATCCTCATGCTGGCCGCGGTATTTCTGTGGCATCCACAATGGATCGTAGGCATCGAAGCCTTTATGGTGGTAATATTTGTGATTTTCACGGCGCCCATCGGCACGCATATGATCGCACGCGTAGCACATCGCATGGACGTTCCCAAAGGCGAAGGTTATATTATGGATGAGTTGCAGGACGAGCTGGATCGCCAGGAAAAAGAAGGGGAAGAAACCCTTTGATCAGATCAACTTCAGCCACGATACCTGCCGGTCGAAGGAAAAGCCCAGTTTTTTTATCAGATTGATGGATTGAATATTGTGTGGTTCAATATTGACAAACACCGGCAATCCCCTCTCACGCTTCTGAATGATCAGCGCCCTTAGCAGGCTCTCTCCCAGACCCTTACCCTGCCATTTGGGCAGCACGTTCAGAAATCCAAGGGAAGCATCATCGTGGGTCAATCCCCAGCCAACCAATTCTTCATCCTGCCATAGGCCCACCGAAATATCTTTTTCGAGCCGGTCGCGTATGTAACCCTCTGAAGTAAAATCTTTATAAGCCGATAATTCGAAAATACGCCTTGCCATTTGTGGCTTCAACCGGTGAAAAGTTTGTGGGGGTGGGTCGATGGGCTTTTCGTCGAGCAAATAGTATCGGTGCGTGGTAAGTTTCCAGTCTATACGGTGCATCTGTGTCAAGGCAGGCATCATCCAGTCTTCCACATTGGCGAAATACGGGGTAGCAAATTTAAATTGATCCAACACCTCCAACAGCTCTTCTGGATTGTCGCCGCACAAATAGGCCCATTGATAATCGCTGGTGCCGCACAACAGCACAAAGTCGCCATTGCGATACATTTTTTCAAGCGGATAATTTTGAAAAAACCCTGCTACAGGCAGGCTTTGCAGCGGCATGGTTTCGAGCAGTTCGAGCAACTTGGTATCCATAACTAATCGTTTGATTGACGAACGAATACGCAGGCCTTAAAGTTATGCAGAAAACAGGCTATTTCAAAGAAATTTATTCTATTGCCTGCAGTATGACCTGACATGCTGCCTCAATCTCGTCCTTTTTGATGATCAGCGGAGGTGCGATACGCATGCAATTGTCGGCAAAAAGGAACCAGTCGGTAAGCACCCCATTTTCGAGGCAACGATCAATAATTTTCTTGTTTTGCTCAAACGAATCAAACTCGACGGCCAGCATCAGACCCTTCCCCCTGATACCTTTTATGGCAGGGTGTTTCAGCTTTTCGCGAATAAGCTTTTCCTTTTCAGGAACGCCATTCCAAAGTCTTTCCCTGGTAATCACATCAAGGGTAGCCAGGGCTGCAGCAGCGCAAACGGCATTGCCCCCAAAGGTTGTAATATGACCCAGCACGGGCGAGTGCGTAAGGCTTTTCATGATTTCCGCTGAAGCGATAAAGGCACCTATGGGCATCCCCCCGCCCAGTCCCTTGGCCAGCATAAGAATGTCGGGTATAATACCGAAATGCTCAAAGGCCCAGAGCTTGCCGGTCCGGCCCAAACCCACCTGAATCTCGTCGAGGATGAGCAGGGCGCCGGTTTCGTCGCAGCGCTTTCGCAGGGCTTGCATAAATTCCACATTGGGCACTACGGCACCGGCTTCGCCCTGAATGGTTTCGGCAATTACACAAGCCGTTTTGGAGGACACCTGATCGAGCTGTTCCGTTTGATTGAAATCCAAAAAACGCACATCGGGCAGCAGTGGCCTGAAAGCCTTTTTCATGCGCTCATCGCCCATAATACTCAGCGACCCTTGGGTGCTGCCATGATAGGCATGACGAAAGCTCACGATCTCCGTTCGGCCGGTATGTCTTTTAGCAAGCTTCAGCGCGCCTTCGGTGGCTTCGCTGCCCGAGTTGACCAGGTACACATTGTTGAGAGGCCAAGGCAAATGCTTAACCAGTAATTCAGCCAGTTTTACCTGGGTCGACTGTACAAACTCACCATACACCATCAGGTGCATATACCTGTCAGCCTGATCTTTAACAGCCTTAACCACTTGGGGGTGGCGGTGCCCTACACTGCTCACCGAAATGCCACTGATCAGGTCAAGATACCGCTTGCCATCCGGACTATACATATACACTCCTTCTGCTTGCTCAATCTCAACAGCAAGCGGAAAACCAGAGGTCTGTCCAAGGTACCTGAAAAACAATTCGCGGTTGGTTAGCATTGGTTTGAGGTTTGGAGTTCGAGGTTTAAGGTTTAAGGTTAAAGGTTAAAGGTTAAAATCTTAATATTCATATAGTTAAAGGTAAAACACTAATCACTGACCCCTCATCACTAATATCCATATTTCTTTTTCCATAAGGCCCTCAGCCGGAGGCGGAGTTCGTTTTCGCGGGGATTGTTACCAGGGTCGTAAAATTTGGTTCCCTTTAGTTTGTCGGGCAGAAATTCCATATCGGCAAAATTCTGGTCGAAGTCGTGCGCATACTTGTAGCCCTGTCCATAGCCAATGTCCTTCATCAGCTTGGTAGGCGTGTTTCGCAAAACCACGGGCACGGGAAGGTCGCCCGATTTTCGCACCGCATCCTGCGCTTTGCCAATGGCCAAATAGGCAGCGTTGCTCTTGGGCGAGGATGCAAGATAAGTAGCCGTTTGCGAAAGAATAATCCTGCCCTCAGGCATGCCGATCATGGTGATGGCCTGAAAACAACTGGTGGCAAGCAACAGGGCGTTGGGATTGGCATTGCCTATGTCCTCCGAGGCCAAAATAACCATACGGCGGGCAATAAACTTCGGGTCTTCGCCGCCTTCAATCATGCGGGCCAGGTAATAAACAGCCGCGTTGGGGTCGCTTCCGCGGATGGATTTAATAAAAGCCGAAATGACATCGTAATGCATCTCCCCGCCCTTATCGTAAAGGGCAAGGTTTTGCTGAATCACGGCCAGCACTGCATCGTTGGTTATGGTCACTGTGTCGCCCTTCTCGGCTCCGGTTAACAACTCGAGTGCATTGAGCAGTTTGCGGGCATCGCCACCCGAAATACGCAGCAGGGCCTCGTTTTCCTGAAGCACGATTTTTTTGCCGGTTGCTTTTTCCAGAAAATCTATGCCTGTAGCAATTAGTTTCAGGAGGTCGCTTTTGTCCAGTTCCTTGAGGATATATACCTGGCAACGCGACAATAGGGGCGAGATCACCTCAAAGGATGGATTTTCTGTAGTGGCGCCTATCAGTGTAATGATACCTTTTTCAACGGCTCCCAGCAGGCTGTCCTGTTGCGACTTGCTGAAGCGATGAATCTCATCGATAAACAGTATGGCATTGCCCCCCGACTCCCTGGCATTGTCAATAACTGCCCTTACATCCTTTACGCCAGAATTAATGGCACTCAGGGTGAAAAACTGCCTCGACAATTGTTGAGAAATAAGGAATGCCAGCGTGGTTTTCCCCAC
>JAHYJD010000087.1 GCA_019429365.1 Bacteroidales bacterium
AAGCAGCTGCGCAAGTACGTGGACGACAACTACCAGGACAAGCTGCTGCTGGCCGAAGCCAACCAGTGGCCCAACGACTCGCGCGACTATTTTGGCGATGGCGACGAATGCCATATGGCTTTCCACTTCCCGCTGATGCCTCGCTTGTATATGGCCCTGCGTATGGAAGACCGTTTCCCGGTGGTCGACATTATGGAGCAGACCCCGCAGATTCCCGACAACTGCCAGTGGGCCATCTTCCTTCGAAACCACGATGAACTGACCCTGGAAATGGTGTCGGACGAAGAGCGCGATTATATGTACAAGTCCTTTGCCAAGGATCCCCAAAAGCGGATCAATGTGGGTATCCGGCGCAGGCTTTTTCCGCTGCTGGGCGGCGACACACGTAGCATTGAGATGCTTAACTTTTTGCTATTCTCCATGCCCGGCACCCCCATTGTATATTATGGCGATGAAATCGGTATGGGTGACAACTATTACCTGGGCGACCGCGACGGGGTGCGCACACCCATGCAATGGTCGCCCGATAAAAATGCAGGCTTTTCGACAGCAGATCCACAAAAGCTGTTTCTTCCCGTAGTAATAGATTACAACTATCACTACGCCACCGTGAACGTAGAAAACCAGGAGCGTAATCCTTCGTCATTTCTTTGGTGGAAGCGCAGGGTAATTAATAAACGTAAACAATTTAAGGCATTTGGCCGCGGAAGCATACGCTTTATCAATACCAACAATCCCAAGGTGCTTGCCTTTGTCAGGGAGTTTGAAGAAGAGACCATACTGGTGGTGGTTAACCTTTCGCGCTATTCGCAGAGCGTGGAGCTGGACCTGCATGAATTTGCCGGGTCGGTGCCTATGGAGGTGTTCAGCCGAAACGACTTTCCGCTTATTTCGGAGGAGCCCTGGAAGTTCAGCATGCAGTTCAAAAATTATTTCTGGTTCGAGCTGCGTAAGCCCGGCAAAGAAATGGCCGTCGCAGCAATAAGCAGTGAGCCCCTTCAGTTCAGTGCCCAACAATGGGTCGAAATGAAGCCTTCATTGCAGCATACTATCAAGCAATCTATTTATGGTTATATCCTTCAGAGTAAATGGTTCCGGGGCGATGCCCGGAAGTTGCGCGACATAAAGGTTATTGATGTAATTTCTTTACAGAAAAAGAAGCAGACCCCCTACCTGTTTATTCTGCAGCTCGATCTGATAGAAGGGAACAAAGATGTTTACGTTATGCCGGTTTCGCTGGTAACGAATACTATAGCCGTTGAGGTGCGATCAAAATTTCCGGATGCCGTGATTGCCCCTGTGGAAACAGAAGGTGAGGAAGGTTTGCTTTTTGACGGGGTTTACGATCAGTATTTGCATGAGGCGTTCTTAAGCTTAATCAGGAAGCGGGGCAAACTAAAGGGGATAAATGGTGAGTTGGAAGGTTCTTCGGGCCGGCTTCTCAGGCAGCTCAATGAGCAGGAGTTGCCGCTGAAGTCGCAGGTAGTGGCTTGCAAGCGATCTAACACCTCGGTGACCCTGGGCGACAAGTATTTCTTCAAAATTTATCGCAGTCCACAGGAAGGTGAAAATCCCGATGTCGAGGTGTTGAAAAACCTGACCCGACATACTGATTTTGGGCAGATCCCGGCTTATGTGGGTCGCATCCATTACAATAATCCGGAGTTGGAAACGACTTCGATTGGCATGCTCGAAGACCTGATCCCTAACGCAGGCAATGCATGGGAGATGACCGAAACCGCCATCGAGAGTTTCTTTGATAAAGTGCTGAGCGAAAAGGAAGAACTGGGCAAGACTGGCAGCTACCCTGAGCAGGAACTGGAGGACATTATCGGGCCATTTTTCCTTGAAATGGTGGCTTTGCTGGGCGAGCGAACCGCACAACTGCATCAGGCCATGGCTTCCATTAAAGAGGTGAAAGGCTTTGAACCCGAGCCATTCTCACTACTCTACCAGAAATCATTGTACCAGTCGATGCGTACCTTTGCCAAGCGCACCTTTGCTTTCGCTAAAACCCGCATGGAAAAACTGAAAACCGACAAGCAGGAGTTGCTAAGGGAGGTATTGGAAGAGCAGAACGTTTATCTCGATCATATGCAGCAGATACTGGAGCAGGGCAAGATCGACACCTTTAAGACCCGAATTCACGGAAACTTTAAACTCGACAAACTGCTGTTTACAGGTAAGGATTTTATATTTACCGATTTCGAAGGCGAAGTGGAGTTCCCGATCAGTGTCAGGAAAATTAAGCACTGCCCTCTTAAAGATGTGGCTTCTATTCTTACCTCCTTCCATTACATCATTTACGATGGATATTTCAATCGAAAGGAATTTGTTCCAGTGGATGAAAACTTCCTGAAGCCTCTGGTTGAACGCTGGTATGAAAAAGTGTTCGGAACCTTTACAAGCGCTTATGTTGCCGAAGCCCGAAAAACAAGCCTTATTCCGGTAAGCGACAGGCATGTAAGAGAGCTGATTGATCTTTACATTTTTGAAAAGGCAGTGCGCGAAATCGGCAATTTTATTGAAAACGAACCCCGCTCGCTTATTATCCCCGTTAAGGCTTTGCGCCGGATCAAAGACAGAATAGAACAACAGAAAGCTTAACCCTTGCCAAAACAGGCTGACAAGAACAAAATGCAGCTTCAAGCCAACCAACAGCTTCGTCCTGGTATCCATTTTTCTGAAAACAGGCTACCCGTGGCCATCTGTTGGGCGCCCTTTGTTTCGAGGCTTGAGCTGGAGGCAGAAGGCCGGGGATGTTTTGCTTTCAGCAAGCTGAAGGACGGATACTGGAGCTGCGAATGCCCCGGCCTTAAGCCCGGAGATCGCTATTTTTTGAAAATAAATGGCAAGAAAGTCTTTCCCGACCCGGCATCGCTGTCACAGCCCGATGGGGTGCATCAAGCTTCGCAGTGTGTCGACCTTGAGGCCATCAAAAAGCAGAGATTGGCAGGCTGGAAAGGTATTCCATTGAAGGATCTGGTCATTTATGAACTTCATGTTGGCACCTTTTCGCCCGAAGGAACCTTTATTGGAGTCGCCGAAAAACTACCATACCTAAGGAGCCTGGGAGTGAATGCCATAGAGATCATGCCCGTGGCTTCCTTTCCGGGCAAACGCAACTGGGGCTACGACGGGGTTTTTCCTTACTCGGTGCAATGCTCATACGGAGGAGCCCTCTGTCTGGCACAACTGGTAAGGGCTTGCCACGAGCAGGGCATGGCCGTGATACTCGATGTAGTTTTCAACCACCTGGGCCCTGAAGGCAATTACCTTGGCCATTTCGGGCCATATTTCAACAAAAGGCATAAAACCCCCTGGGGGCCTGCCATCAATTTTGATGGAGAAGACAATCATGGAGTACGAAATTACTTTATGCATAATGCCCTTATGTGGCTGCGCGATTTCGACATCGATGGGCTGCGTCTCGATGCCATCCATGCCATTGTTGATAAAAGCCCCAAACACTTTTTGCAGGAACTCAGCGAAGAAGTGCAGCAACTAAATGCTGAAACCGGCCGCCATCATTTCCTGATAGGCGAAAGCGACCTGAACGACCCCATGGTTTTTAAACCAGCCGAAGCGGGTGGCTTTGGGCTCGACAGCCAGTGGTGCGACGATTGGCATCATGCCCTGCATGCTAAACTTACGGGAGAAAGAACAGGATATTATATTGACTTTGGCTCCTTGGAGCACCTGGTGAAAACCTTCAATCATGCTTTTGTTTACGACGGCATCTATTCGAAATACCGCAAAAAGATTTTCGGTACTTCCGCTGAAGGTGAGCCGGGCGAGCGTTTTGTGGTTTATACTCAGAACCACGATCAGACTGGCAACCGCATGATGGGCGACCGGCTCAGCACCCTGGTTGATTTCGAAAGCCTGAAAATTGCCGCTGCTGCCCTGCTATTCAGCCACTTTATTCCCATGCTATTTATGGGCGAAGAATTTGGCGAAGAAAGCCCTTTCCTATTCTTTACAAGCCATGGCAGCGAACGCCTGGCAGAGAAAGTGCGACAGGGCCGTAAAAGGGAGTACCGTGCTTTTATGAAAGGTGCTGAACCGCCCGATCCCCAGGCAGAGGAGACCTTTTTGCAATCAAAACTAAAATGGAATTTTCAGGGAAACCGGCAAAAGGAAACCCTGCTGGCCTTTTACAGAAAATGCCTGCAATTGCGCAAGGAAATGAACCTTCTGAAACCGGGTCGCCGCCAGAACATAAGGGCAACACAGACCGGAATGGGAATTATGGTGCTCTCCAGTAAAGGGGAGCAGGAAAGCCTGCTGGCAGTTTTTAACTTTTCCGGGAAACCCTTTGCAGGGGAATTAAATGAATTAACCGGCAAGTCATTTGACCTGCTGCTTTATTCGGCGCATAAGCAATGGGATGGAATGATTAATGATAACTTTTATCCAATAAAGGCCATGGCCGGCAGAGCACCCCGGATACATCTTGAACCCAGGTCCGTTGCGGTTTATTTGCTGCGCTAAACCAGTTTAGATGTTTCTATTTACTTCTGAAAAACAGCACGATATACTTACTTCCCTTTAAAAACTGCCTGCCCGGGTAATGCTGTTGGGATAGCAGGCCGGTTTGGAAAACTGCGTAAAATTGATTATATTCGTAGTTTGTATTTATATAGAAAAACTCAATGTAGTTATCTTTAAAAATATTCATTCATGGAACCTGCATCAGAAAATCCGGAAGAAAATAATAGGATTGACGCCCTGATCTTTGATCTTGATGGGGTAATAACCCAAACCCGCAAAACCCATAAAAAAGCCTGGAAAGAGATGTTTAGCCGCTTCTTCGAAAAGCAGCAAGGGGGTCATGCTCCCATGTCGGAAGAAGACTACCAGCAATACATTGATGGCAAGCCCCGCTACCAGGGAGTGAAGAGTTTTCTTGCATCCAGGGGCATAAAAATGCCCTTTGGCGATCCGAACGATGCGCCCGGTTTTGGAACAATTTGCGCATTGGGAAATATTAAAAATCAGGTTTTCAATGAGATCGTTGACCGCGACGGGGTGGAGCTTTACGAGGATGCCCTGCAGTGGCTTAAAAAGTGGAGAGGCAAGGGCCTGAAAACCGCCATAGTTTCTTCGAGCAAAAACTGCAAAAAGATCATTGATACAGCCGGCATAACAGACCTTTTCGATACGCGGGTGGATGGCTTGGTTTCCGAAGAGCTTGGCCTGAAAGGGAAGCCCGACCCTGATATCTTTACGGAAGCGGCCAGGCGGCTGAATGCGCGCCCAGAAAACTCCGTGGTGTTTGAAGATGCCATTTCAGGGGTGCAAGCCGGGCAAAGTGGTTTCTTTGGCCTCGTTGTAGGCGTAAATCGCTTCGACAATCGTGAGGCTTTGCTTGAAAACGGGGCAGATATCTGTATTGAAGATTTCTCCGAACTAGATCTGGAAAATCAGGAGATGGTAGAGGACTTTTTTAGCCGTCAGGGCAAGCCCATTTTTCCGGGAAACAAGAAAATATTTGACCTTCTTGACAAAAGGAAACCCGCCATTTTCCTGGATTATGATGGCACCCTGACACCTATTGTGCCCAAACCCGAAGATGCCATTCTTTCTAAAGCAATGAAGGAAACCCTAAGGGAATTGGCAAAGATTTTCACCGTGGCGATCGTAACCGGGCGCGACAAGGAAGATGTGGAAAACCTGGTGGGGCTGAATCAATTGATATATGCCGGCAGCCATGGTTATATCATTAGCGGCCCGGGCGGTTTGTCGATGGAGCACCCCGACTCGAAAAAGATCATCCCAAAACTTGATGAGATCGAGGCCGAGCTGAAGGAACTGCTGGAGAAAAAGACCAAAGGCACACAGCTAGACCGCAAGCGCTATGCTATTGGGATTCATTTCCGCAATGCACGTCCTGAAGATGAAGAGGTGGTACTTGAATTGGTGGAGCAGATGCTTGAAAAATATCCTGGCCACAAAAAAGGAGAGGGTAAAAAGATCGTGGAGATTAAACCCGACCTCGACTGGCATAAAGGGAAAGCTGTTGGGTGGATCCTTGAGGCGCTGGAAATTTCAGGAAAGGAAGATATTATTCCCATTTTTATTGGCGACGACATTACCGATGAGGATGCCTTTGAAACCCTGAAGGACAAAGGCATCGGAATTCTTGTTGGGGGTCACGGTCAGAAAACCCACGCCAAATATGCCCTGAAAAACGTGTTTCAGGTAAGGGCGTTTTTTGAAAAGTTGATAAAAATGTATAAAGATCAGGCATAAACCGGAGAAAGGTTTTTTAATGGCAAACGACTGGACAGTTGTATATAATGGTTTCAATAAGGAAGAACATCCGCTTCAGGAAGCACTTTGCTCGCTGGGCAACGGGTATTTTGTGACCCGCGGCGCTTTGGAAATGGAGCGGAACAATGCTAAGGTTAAGGAAAAAGGAAAGGAGTGGAATTACCCGGGCACTTATCTGGCCGGGGGCTACAACCGCCTCAAATCTGCCGTTCAGGATAAAGTGATTGAAAACGAAGACCTGGTGAACTGGCCCAACTGGCTTTATTTGACCTTCAGAATTGATGGAGGCGAATGGTTTGACCTTGAGCAGGTTGAAATGCTGGAGTATGAAACCAAGCTTCACCTTAAGCAGGGCATCCTGGAGCGTAACATACGCTTTCGCGATAAGCAGGACCGGGAGACCACCCTTAATAGCCGAAGGTTAGTGAGCATGGACAATTACCATCTGGCGGCATTGCAATGGCATTTTACTCCTGAGAACTGGAGTGGGCAACTGACTGTCCGCTCGGGTGTTGATGGCCATATCATTAACAACAACGTGGAACGCTATGCCGATTTGAATCAGGATCATATTGAAGTGCTCGAAAAAGGGACGCTTGATCAGAACAGTATTTTCCTGGTGAGCCGCAGCCGGCAATCGAAAATTGTGGTTGCCCAAACTGCCCGTACCCATGTTTTCGCAGGCCGAGAGCATCTTGTTCAGAAACAAACAGAGGTTGACAGGGAAGATCTTGTGGCCAGCGATTTTTCGCTTGTCTGCCGCAAGGGCGAAACCCTTACCATTGAAAAAAGCACCGCTTTGTATACCTCTCGTGACTTCGCCAGCAGCGACCCCCTGAATGAAGCCAGGAATCAGATCAAACGCATGCCGCCCTTTGCAACCCTTGAAAAGAACCACCAGATGGTGTGGGAACAATTGTGGCATTTCAACGACATTGAAATGAAAACCCACAACGGGCTGGATCAGCTGGTGTTGCGGCTGCATATTTTTCATCTCTTCCAGACGGTTTCTTACAACAGCATTGACTATGACATTGGCATCCCGGCCCGCGGCTGGCATGGCGAGGCCTACCGGGGGCATATTTTCTGGGATGAGCTTTACATACTGCCTTTTATTAACCTGCATTATCCTCAACTTTCGCGCTCACTTTTGATGTATCGTTACCGGCGCCTGCCCGAAGCCCGCTATGCCGCCAGGGAAGCTGGCTTTCGCGGAGCAATGTTCCCCTGGCAAAGTGGCAGCAACGGCCGGGAGGAAACCCAAAAAGTGCACCTGAACCCTGAGTCAGGTCGCTGGTTGCCCGATGTTTCCCATTTACAGTACCATATCAATGCCGCCATCCCTTACAATGTATGGCACTATTACCAGAGTACAGGCGATATGGATTTCCTGCTCTCGCACGGAGCCGAAATCATCCTTTCCACCGCATTGTTCTGGTCGTCGGTGGTTCATTTTAATAATGAGCGAGGTAGATATGAGATACACCATGTAATGGGGCCCGATGAATACCACACCCATTATCCTGATACCGAAGAGCCCGGCCTGAACAACAACGCCTACACCAACATTATGGCCGTTTGGGTCATTCAGCACGCCCTGGATATGCTTGAACTGTTCGACGAGAGATGCTGCAAGAACCTGGAGAACATGGTTGGATACACGCAGGAAGACATTAAAAAGTGGAAGGAAATTACCGAAAAGATGTTTGTCCCGCTCAACCGGAAGCAGATCATTATGCAGTTTGAAGGCTACGAAAAGCTGAAAGAACTCGACTGGGAGCACTATTATGAGAAATTTGGCAGCAAATCGTTGCGGCTCGATCGCATCCTCGAGGCTGAAGGCGATTCGTGCAATTATTACAAGGCCAGCAAGCAGGCCGATGTACTCATGTTGTTCTACCTTTTCTCGAAAGAGGAATTAACAGGTATTTTTAAAAAGCTGGGTTATGATTTTGATCCGGAGAGCATTCCTAAGAATATTGAGTATTATCGCAAGCGTACGGCACACGGATCAACGCTCAGTCAGGTGATTCATGCTTGGGTGTATGCACGTTCGCGACGCGACGAATCATGGAAGCGTTTTCGCGAAGCATTGATGAGCGATTTTAAAGATGTGCAGGGTGGTACCACCCATGAAGGCATTCACCTGGGTGCTATGGCAGGCACCCTGGATCTGGTGCATCGATGTTACTCGGGTATGGAGATACGTGACGATGTCTTGTGGTTTAATCCTCAATTGCCCAACGATATTGAATCTGTGTCGTTTCATCTGCGCTATCGTGGCCACTGGATGAAGCTTGCCATCAACCACCAAAAATTAAGTATTACCTTCGATAAAGGCTGGGCTAATCCGGTTTCCGTTGCCGTTATGGGACAGACTCATCGTTTTGAGACCAGCGACCATAAAGAATTTAACCTTTTAAAAAAATAGCCATGAGATTATTGATCGTTTCAAATCGTTTACCGGTTTCCGTGAGCCGGGAAGATGGGAAGTTTCATTACGAGAAAAGCGCTGGCGGTCTGGTTTCTGGCCTTAGCGACTTTTTAAAAGGACTGGGGAAAGACCAGACCGATATTGACGATTACATCTGGATGGGCTGGCCCGGCATGTCCATTGAAAAGGAAGACCAGGACCATGTAAGGGCAACGGTGGAGGAAAAATACAAGGCCTCGCCAGTGTTCCTCTCGCAGAAACTTATGGATAAAGTTTACCTGGGGTTCTGCAATAAGACCATCTGGCCGCTGTTTCATTATTTCCCGAACTATGCCAGTTTCGAAAATGAATTCTGGGATGAGTACATAAGATCCAATGAGATCTTCTGCGAGGAAGTGCTCAAGGTGCTGAAACCCGATGACATTATCTGGGTACACGATTATCACCTGATGCTTTTGCCGGCCATGCTCAAGGAAAAAGTGAACAATCCCATTGGCTTTTTTCTTCATATTCCCTTTCCAGAGTTTGAGATGTACAGGCTCTTTCCAAAAGAGAGCAGGGCGGAAATTCTTAGAGGCTTGCTGGGGTCAGACCTGGTCGGTTTTCACACCCACGACTACACACAGTATTTCCTGCGCTCGGTTTTGCGCATACTGGGACTCGAGAACCATATGGGAACCATTGACCTTCCCGACCGGGTGGTGAAAGTAGCCACTTTTCCAATGGGTATTGAGTTTGAGAAGTTTCACAATATGGATGTGTCGCCTTTCCCATCAGAAAAGCCCGCAGCAGATCAGCCCAAAATTGTGCTTTCGGTCGACCGGCTCGACTATTCAAAAGGCATCGTAAACCGCTTACAGGGTTTTGAGTTGTTTCTGAAAAAACATCCGGAATGGCATGGTAAAGTATTTCTGAACATGATTGTGGTGCCCTCGCGAACCGGAGTCACTTCTTACCAGAAAATCAAACGCAGGCTCGACGAACTGGTGGGCAATATCAATGGCAATTTTGGGAGTGTGAACTGGACTCCTATCATATACCAATATACTTCCTTGCCGCACAAGGAGCTGATAGCCCAATACCGCATGAGTGCCGTATCACTGATAACCCCCCTGCGCGATGGCATGAACCTGGTGGCAAAGGAGTACATCGCCTCATTGCGCGACAAACTCGGCGTATTGGTGCTCAGCGAGTTTACAGGCGCTGCAAAAGAGCTTGGCGAAAGCATTATTATCAATCCAAACAATATTAACGAAATTGCCGAAGGCATTTATGATGCCCTGAATATTGCTGATGAGGAGCAGGTGCGCCGGAACAACATCATGCAGAAAAGACTAAAACGATACAACGTCACTAAGTGGGCCAATGATTTTGTCGATAGTCTTTTAACCATCAGCAAGATTTCTAACTATACTTCCAGGGCTAAATTGTTGAAACCCGACCTGCGCGACAAATTGCTGAAAAATTACCAGGAAGCTTCGAGCCGGCTTATAATTGTGAACTACGACGGTACGCTGGTGCCTTTTAACGAGAATCCTGCCAAAGGAAAACCAACACCTGAGTTGCTTAGCTTGCTTGCTAATCTGAGCACCACCGAAAAAACCGATATGGTGATCATTAGTGGCCGGTCTAAAAAAGACCTGGATGACTGGCTTGGCGACACCCATGTGAACCTTACCGCTGAGCAAGGCTGCTGGATTAAGGAAGCGCGACAAAAGGAATGGAAGCTATTTAAGCCACTTTCTGCCGAATGGAAACATGAGGTGTTGCCCATACTCGAAATGTATACCGACCGATTGCCTGGTGCCTATGTGGCAGAGCGTGAGTATAGCATTTCCTGGCATTACCACAAAGCCGATATTGAACAGGCTTCATTCCTTTCGAAGGAGGTAAGCGATCATTTGCTCTCTATCACCACCAATATCGGGGTGCAGGTTTTACCCGGGCATAAGGTAATTGAAGTCAGTAATTCGGGTATAAACAAAGGCGAGCTGGCCATGCACTGGCTTTCGCGAAAGCCTTATGATTTTGTGATGGCCATTGGCGCAGGCTGGTCTGATGAGATGTTGTTTCAACCCTTGCCAGAGCATGCCTGGTCTATCCGGGTGGGCATGTTGATGACAGATGCCAATTTTGTACTCAAAAAGCAGGAAGACGCCCTGGAACTGCTAAGAATGCTGGAGAAGCACTAACCGCCGGGATTTTATTTTTGGCGTGCTTCGGGAAGTACAACCCGCGTTCTTGGCAGGCTCTGCGGGTATTCGTGCTGGATAAATTCGATCAACTTTTCCCTTACGTAAACCCTGAGGTCCCAGGCCTGCGGGCTGGTGGCAGCGCTCATCAGGGCACGTATCTCAATGGTGTTTTCGCGCGCATCAGTAACCTGCAGCACATTTACCTTTCCGTCCCACAAAGGAGTGGCTTCGAGCAGGCGGGTCAGCTCTTTGCGCAGGGGTTCAAAAGGCATGGTGTAATCGGTATAAATAAAAACCGAACCCAGGATATCTGCTGAGGTTCTGGTCCAGTTCTGGAAAGGCTTTTCCAGGAAATAAGTGGTGGGTACCACCAGCCTTCGCTTATCCCAGAGCCTTATCACCACATAGGTCAGGTTAATCTCTTCGATCCATCCCCATTCGTTTTCCACAATAACCACATCATCAAGGCGAATAGGCTGCGTAATGGCAATCTGCAATCCGGCCAGGATGGTACCCAGGGCTTTTTGTGCCGACAAACCCAGAATGATACCGGCCACCCCTGCCGAAGCAAACAAGCTGATGCCGATATTGCGCACCCCGTCAAACAACATCAGGGCAACCGCGGTTGCAATAACTATAATTATAAATATCAGGATCTTTTCAAGGATATTATACTGGGTATGCACCTTGCGCATTTTCAGGTTGTCGGCCAGGCTGATATCGTAATTTTTCAGCAGCTGGTTTTTTAATATTCGGATAATGGCAATTATGGTCAGGGTGATACTCATGATAAAGAGCACCTCACCCGTTTTTTTTAGCCCGGCGATCAACTCCTCCTGGGTGATACCAATTGGTTCAATTCCATATTGAAGGAAAAAAGCGAGAAATAGAATAAAAGCAGGGGCAATAAATCTTCCAAAAATCTTCATTTAAAATGCTTTAATGAAACACAAAACCACAGGGCTTAGCAAGGGTTTGCTTGTATAACAAATATGGGGTGGTGAGGTTCAAAAGGCATATTTCCATTATCAGCCACAAAGGCTCAAAACCTCAAAGGTCCACAAGCGTTAAAAAACAATTAAATAATTCTTTGTGAATTCTTAGCGCCTTCGTGGCTTGGTGGCAAAAAAAAGGACTTTTGAGTCTACCTTTTTTGTGTCAGCAATTACCGCTTCCCTGCGATTTTTTCGTTTTCTTTGAACACCCGCATAAAGTTTCTGGCCCAGATCTTTTCAATATCTTTTTTGCTGTAACCACGGCGCACCAACTCCAGGGTAATGTTGCCCATTTCGGTCACATCAAAGACATCCTCAAGGCCGCCGCCACCGTCAAAGTCTGTTCCAATACCCACGTAGTCGATACCAATCAGGTTCACAATGTAGTCCAAATGGTCCACCAGGTCGGAAACGTTAGCCAAAGGTGCAGGAAACTTCTGGTTCAGTTCGTCCCACTGCCGTCGTACTTCGGCCATTTCTTCATCTGTCAGGTCTTCGAAATTATTGTAGCGCTGGCGCAGGTCGGCAAAGGCTGAGTCGCGTTCGGGGTAAGGCGGCATGTCTTTCACATAGCTGCTAAGTATGCATAGCTGAATAACACCTCCGTTTTCTGCCAGGGCAATCAGCATGTCATCATCAAGGTTACGGGGATTGTCGCAAATGGCCTTGGCATTTGAGTGCGAAGCAATGATGGGTGCTTCGGTAATTTCCAATACATCGTAATAAGCTTTGTCAGAGATATGGCTCACATCGATCATCATGCCCAGGCGGTTCATTTCGTGTATCACTTCGCGGCCAAAGTCAGAAAGACCGTTGTGCAAGGGGCCGGCATTGTCGGTGGATGAGTCGCATATCTGGTTGTTTCGGGTATGGGAAAGGGTGATGTAACGGGCTCCCAAATTGTAGAATTCCTCCACCATCGAAAGGTCTTCACCCAGCGGGTAGGCGTTTTCCAGCCCGATGTAAATGGCCCGTTTTCCTTCTTCTTTCAGGCGGTATGCGTCTTCGGGTGTCAGGGCAATTTCGGCCAGTTCAGGGTATTTGCCGATCTCGCCATGGATCATTTCGAAAATCTCGATGGCGCGTCGTTTGGCCACTTCATAGGCTTCAGGATTCATAACCCCCTGCCCGATGAAAACGGCAAAGAAGGCTGCATCAAGACCTCCTTCTTCCATTCGCGGAAGGTCCATCTTGCCCCCGCGTTCGCGCGGATCATGGCGCTGACCAATGTCAAAACCACTGCGCATCATGCGCAAGGGCGTGTCGGTATGGCTGTCGAGGGTTAGCACCTGCCGGTGAATCTTTTCGGCCTTCTGCCGGAGCTTTTCTTCGCTGGGGGTGCAGGAAGTCAAAAATGACATTACAAAAAGTACAGTAATAACAGGGAGATAATTAAATAGTTTCATTACAATTTTTTAAGGTCGTAAAAATAGGGAATTTTCCTTAGGTTTAAGGTTCCAAGTTTCATGTTCAAGGTTCAAAGTTGGTCAATGCCTAAATAACGTTGACCGTTTTTATCAATGTTCAACATTACTTTTTTTCTTATTCCATAGCGATATTTGAACCAGAGGATTGTTTCCCTTTAGAGGGGACTGGAAGGAGGTCCTTGAGGAAATTTATGATTTCTGTTTCTTGAAAAATGGCCTGATTCTTCCCCAAAGGATTACAAGCACGAGTGCTAATACTGAAATCACAACCATAGTCCATTTAAGCATTCCGGCAGCAGATGCAATTCTGGCAACCACATCCATTTGCCTGGGAAAGGAGCCAAGCATGGTGATAATTCCAGCATTCTCAATGAAGTCGAAAACCAGTGCGGCAAATGGCAGTAAATTCAGGTACTGCCATTTCTGGCTTTTCAAAGGGAT
>JAHYJD010000199.1 GCA_019429365.1 Bacteroidales bacterium
ATTATTTCTCTGCTTTGTATCTTTGAAGTCATCGACTGGTCGTTGTTTTTTCCGCTGGTCATTAATGGCTTTCTGTTTAAGGTGATCTTTGCCGCGCTCGACACCCCGGTGGTTTACCTGCTGGTTTACGGCCTGCGAAGGCATTTTGGCCTGAAAGGCCATGGAGCAGAGATTCCTTTCTGAGAAAAAAGGGAGAGAAAAAGAGAAGGGGAGAAGGTGAGAAAATGTGAAATAAAACTGATTGCCCGGAAAAGCCTGGAGCAAATGGATTAAAGCCGCGTAGCGGCGAAATATTGGTAGAGAAAATGGCCTGCACTCACTCTAAGAGCCCTGTTGGGGCGAAACATTTATGAAGGTGGAAAGATGAGAAAGTTAGAAAATGGGATGGTGAGATAATTGTGAATGGAAAATTGATAATTGTAAATTAAGTTGCACGGGGCATGGGGCGAAGCATTTGGGAAAAAAGAGAAAGAAAATAAAAAAATGGAACTGCATTACAAGGAATTTGGGTCGGGGCCGGCGCTGATCATTTTGCATGGATTGTTTGGCATGTCCGACAATTTTGCAAGCATTGCGGGTGAGTTGAGCAGAAACTATCGTGTGTTTACCGTTGATCAGCGCAACCACGGCCGCTCGGGGCACAGTGAGGTGTTTAACTACGAGGCCATGAGCGACGACCTGCTCAACTTTATGGATCAGCGCGGGCTGGAGCGTGCGCACCTGCTGGGGCACAGCATGGGCGGAAAGACCGTGATGCAGTTTGCTTTCGACTATCCCGAAAAGGTGGACCGTTTAATTGTGGCCGACATCAGTCCGGCCCGCCGCAGTGGCAACGACCAGCACAAAAACCTCATCGACATTATGCTGGGTGTGAAGCTGGAAAACTACGACAGCCGGGTAAAGGTGGCCTATGCCCTCGAAGATCAGGTCAGCTCCTTCCGCGTCAGGCAGTTTTTGCTGAAAAACCTCTACTGGAAAGACCGCAGCAGCCTGGGCTGGCGGCTCAACCTGGAGGTGATCCGCGACAACCTGCACGAAGTCTTCCGCGAAATATACCCTTCTGGCAATTTCGGCAAACCTGCCCTGTTTCTGCGTGGCGAACTGTCAGACTACATTCAGGAACAAGACCTTGAACCCATTAAGAAGCTATTCCCAAAGGCTGAATTTGAAACCATAGCCGGGGGCACCCACTGGCTGCATGCCGACAATCCCGACGACTTCGTTGCGGCGGTAAGAAAATTCCTTTTCTTTGTTGATTTCGCTTCTGAGGTTTAGACCCTCCTGGTCGATCAGCCTCGATTTTTGCGGGTATGTACCGTTTTGATATGCTGCTTGAGGAAAAGTTTAGCAGCCAGCAGCACATCCTCATCATCGTCGATAATCAGAATCTTTGAATCAAGCTTGTTCATGGTTGTTTTTTGGTTCTGGAGGCTAAGATAAGAAAAAAATAATTCTTATTTAGAATGCATACATGCAAGAGGTTGTATATGATACAATAATCACATGCAAGAAAAAAGTTTTAAATATTTCTTGCACAAATAAAATTTTATATACCTTTGCACTCACCAATTACGGGCGATTAGCTCAGCTGGTTTAGAGTATCCCGATTACATCGGGAGGGTCGGCCGGCACAGAGTTCTTGATTTAGTGTTATTGGGGCGATTAGCTCAGCTGGTTTAGAGTATCCCGATTACATCGGGAGGGTCGGCCGGCACAGAGTTCTTGATTTAGTGTTATTGGGGCGATTAGCTCAGCTGGTTTAGAGCATCCCGATTACATCGGGAGGGTCGGCCGGCACAGAGTTCTTGATTTAGTGTTATTGGGGCGATTAGCTCAGCTGGTTTAGAGTATCCCGATTACATCGGGAGGGTCGGCCGGCACAGAGTTCTTGAT
>JAHYJD010000006.1 GCA_019429365.1 Bacteroidales bacterium
TTATAGCAGCAAGCTGCTCTTGATTCTCATTGCTGAGTTCCAGATGAATTTTCCCGTTGTTATTCTGCAAATCGTAAATTATAATTGTAAGTGTTAGCTGCGCTGCCGCCAACTTAATTGAAAAGAAAAAGAGGATGGATATCCATAGCTTGATTCTCATGCTGAAAATGCTTACAAAAAAGGTTTTAAACAATTGAATTCCTAAACTGACCTCAAAGAAAACAAACAGATCAAAGTGCACTCAGCTCTCCAATTCAATTGCACCGCACTGCTACCCCCCGGCCGCTGAATACTTTTTACTTCTCCCCTTCAAACGCCATACTAATGTAAGCCTCGAGTTCTTCGTACCATTGCTCTCCATATTTGCGAACGAGGGCTTCTTTGAGAAAGCGGAAAACCCGGACCTTGAGCTTTGCTCCCTTTTTTCGGGCACAATTGCAAATGGGCCAGCGATGATAGTTCAGCGCATCATAAAACGGATAAGAAGTTATCCTTATGGGATACAAATGACAAGAGATGGGTTTCTGAAAGTCAATAACGCCTTCCTCCCAGGCTTTTTCAATGGCGCATTTGGCAATGTCGTGCTCATCGTAATACACATAGGCGCATTGGCCGCCTTCTACCAGGGGCGTAACGGGCTCATCGGCCGGGTCGGTCACCCAGGTGCCCTCCTCCTCCACAGTGGCAATGCCCTTTTCAATCATAAAGGGCTTTACGCGGGCATAAATTTCCTGTAAAATGAGGGTTTCCTCTTCAGACAGGGGCGCGCCGGCATCGCCTTCCACACAGCAGCCGCCCTTGCAAACGGGCAGGTCGCAAACAAATTGTTCCAGGTATATCTCGTCCGAAAGTAAAGTCTGGCCAATAATAATCATGGCGCAAAGGTAAAGCAAAACCTTTTGTTGCTGTAATGATTTTTTTGATAAAACCTAATTGACAATAAGGAGCCACTAAAACACCAAAATCCACTAAACGGTTTTTGAGTCCTTTAGTGAATTGGTGTTTTTGTGGCAAATTTTACCAACAATTTCGCTTGCAGCCCTTCTGTTGTTTCAAGGGGTTTTTAAAATCCGAAATAATTTTTTGCGTTGTAGTAGCTGATGCTCCGCACCATGCCGCCCACCAAGTCCATATCGTAGGGGATCTCACCGTTCAACATATCGGTGCCCAGCAGGTTGCAGAGAATCCGCCTGAAATAGTCGTGGCGAGGGTACGACAGGAAGCTTCGCGAGTCGGTGAGCATGCCCACAAAGTGGCTTAATACACCCAGGGTTGATAAAGCGTTGAGTTGTCGTGTCATGCCATCTTTTTGATCGAGAAACCACCAGCCGCTTCCAAATTGCATCTTACCTGGCACGGAACCATCGTTAAAGTTGCCGCACATGGTGGCAATCAGCTCGTTGTCGCGCGGGTTGAGATTGTAAATTATGGTTTTGGCCAGGCGGTTGTCGCTGTCGAGCTTATCGAGAAAACGCGATAGCGGACGAGCAATCTCAAAGTCGCCAATAGAGTCGAAACCCTTGTCAGGCCCAAGCTCCCTGAACATTCGGCTGGAGTTGTTGCGCAGTGCACCAAGGTGAAACTGTTGCGTCCAGCCTTTGGCGTGATCCATGCGGGCAAGGTCCACAAGCATGGCCGACCTGAACTTTAGCTTGTCTTCTGCCGAAAGGCCAATGCCTTGCCTCAAGCGCAGGAATATGCCCTCTATCTCGTTGGCGGTATAGTTTTCGGCATAAATGGTCTCCAGGCCATGGTCAGAGAGGCGGCAGCCCATTTCATGAAAATAGTCGTGACGCTTTTCCAAGGCTTCAAGGTAGTTCTGATAGGTAACAATATTGATATTGGTCAACTCTTCAAGCTGCTCCATATATTCAATAAAAGCCATTGGATTATCAATCATCATGGCACGGTCTGGACGCCAGGTAGGCAATACCTTGATCTCAAATCCATCCTCGCGCACCTTAATATGATGTTCGAGGCTGTCGGTGGGATCGTCGGTGGTACAAACCACTTCCACTTTAAAACTGCGCATGATATTGCGGGCGCTAAAGGCATCAGTTTGCAACAAGGCAGATGATTCTTCATAAATCTCCCTCGCAGTGGAAGGATTCAACAACTTTTTGATGCCGAATGGCCTGCGCAGCTCCATGTGTGTCCAGTGGTACAATGGGTTGCGAAGGGTGTAGGGAACCGTTTCGGCCCACTTTTCAAACTTATCGAAGTCAGGGGCATTGCCGGTGCAGTATCTTTCGTCCACCCCGTGAGCACGCATGGCCCGCCATTTATAGTGGTCGCCGTCGAGCCAAATCTTGGTTATGTTTTCAAACTTGCGGTCAGCGGCTACTTCAGCCGGGGGCAAATGGCAATGATAATCGATAATAGGCATACCCTTGGCATACCCGTGGTACAATTCTTCGGCTGCCTTGTTTTCCAGCAGGAAGTTGTCGTCCATGAATTCTTTCATAAGAAATTGGTTTGAAATAGGTTCAAAGTTCAAGGTTCAAGGTTGTGTCCGCTCGCCAGCGAAATCAAAGTTCAATTTCAGATGTTGAAAAGTCGCTTGATGTGGCGGTCAAAAATGTTTTCGGTAACCTGCTGCCCAACAATATCTTTATGCTTTTCGAGCAGGTTCAGGTAGGTTTCGCCTGTTTCGGCTGCCAGTTTGTATGCCACGTGCATCAACTGCCTGAAATGCGGATTGTATTCGCCGTGCCCTGGAATATGCCGCAGGGCATTGGCAAACTGATCACCATTCCAGTTATTCACCTGCTCAGGCGCAGGCAGCTGTTTTGGGTCAATGTCAATGACTGTGGCATAAGGTCCGGCCAATTCCTCAAAACGATCAAGGGCACCGAAATAAATATTTTTCATTAATTGCAGGGCTTCGCCTCCGGCCATAGCCATACCAATGGCCTCTTCGAGCCAAGTGGTGCCGGCGGTCTTCACATGAATGCCCTTATTATATTTCTTGATCAGACGGCCCATGATGGGATAAATGGTAAACTTATCGCTGCCGCTGTGCACGCTCAGTTTGAGATTCGCTGGTAGGCCATAGGTTTTTACAGCAAAATCGATGACCAGCAGGTCTTGCTCAAACTCCTTTTCAAAAAGATCCAAATCGCCCACGTAATCCACGCCTTTATTGAAGCGACCGGTAAATTTGGGTGCAATGGTTGCCACCGGAATTTTTTCTGAACCAATGGCCGAAAGAATAAAGAAAAGCTCCACAGGTGACTGGGCATCCATTACTTCGTCCATTGAAACTTCGGTTACAAACGGCCCGTTTTTCTTATTCATTAATATATGCTGATAAATGGCCGAAGCCTGCTTCACAGCAAAAAGAAACTTCTCGCCAATGGCTTTCAGCATTTCAGCAGTAATCTCAAAGCTTTCTTCAATACCAGGAATTTGAAGTTCCCCAATGAATTTTTCATTTTCCAGAAGGAAAGATTTCATATCATCATCGCTGGCTTTTTTACCTATATAATCAGCCACGTCGATGGTGAAAAAATTGCAATGCTCAATAAAGCCATCCACGTTAGTTAAGTTAATATGGTCGGCATCCAGAAAATAAGGCTTGTCCCAGCCCAGGGCTTTCACGGCCTGGTCGGCTGCCAGCCTTGCTGATTCGGGTTTTGATTTGATGGTAAGATGCTCGCGGTTCGATTTATTCCAAACCGGGCAAATGTCGACGCCTTTTCCGGCTGCCAGAATCATAGCTTCCAATTGGGCTTCGCCCTGCTTTGCAAACCTGTCGCCCGTTCCAAATGAATATTTTCCTAATTCCATTATAATGAGATTTTGTTGAATAAAAAAATTCCGTGTGCGCACACGAAATTAGAAAAAATTTTCTTTACTTTGCAAAAAAGAGTTCAAAAAACCACTATTTTTTTTGTTATGACCAGCGACAACAGGGTAAAGATTGCCGATATTGCCAAACGTGCCAACGTTTCGACAGGCACCGTTGACAGGGTGATTCACAACCGGGGCGAGGTGGCCCAGAAAACCCGCGATAAGGTACTGGCCATAATAAAGGAAATGGACTTTGAGCCAGATATACTGGCCAGCACCCTGGCATCGAAAAAGACCTATCGCTTTGCTTCCCTTATCCCTGCTGCCACAAACGACAGCCTTTTCTGGCATCAACCTGTAATTGGCTTTGAAAAAGCTTTGAAGCAAGTGAAACATTTCGGAGTAGCTCACCAGGCATTTTCTTTCAATTATTTTGACAAAGAATCGTTCAAGGCAGCCTGGAGCGAATTACTTGAAAGTGAGCCCGATGGCATTATTGTGGCCCCTTCCTTTGCGGATGTTTCGGCCGACTTTATTGCCCAAACCGAAGAAAGAGGCATTCCGGTAGTTTTTATTAACATGAATGTTTTTAACCTGCCTAAACTATCGTTTGTTGGGCAGGATCCCCTGCGAAGCGGGATGGTTGCAGCCCACCTCCTCGATTTTGGCTTAAAGCAAAAGGGCCGCATACTCATTGTTAATATAATGAGCGAGAAAGGCGGAAACATTCATCTAATGAGCCGCGAGGAAGGTTTTCGGAATTATTTCCATGGAAATGGTTTTTCAGGTAAGGAACTTTTTACGCTAAACATTTACGGTAACGACCCCACCCAGATAGATCAGATGCTCAGTGAAGTCCTTTCTCCGGAAGGAGCGGAAGAAAAAGTAGCCGGCATTTTTGTTACCAACTCCAGGGTGTTTCATGTGGCCGATTACCTTAAAAAAACCGGGGAAAAGCATATCAGGCTGGTTGGATACGACTTGCTGGAGGTCAATGTGGATCATTTAATGAACCACCATATCGACTTTCTGATCAGTCAAAATCCCATTGGGCAGGGCTTTCGTAGTTTCATGGCCCTTTTTGATAGCATGGTACTGAAAAAAAACATACAGAAATACCAGTACCTGCCCATCGACATTATTACCCGCGAAAATATTGATTATTACATAAACAATCTGACCAATGAATAAAGCAAACTTTGATTCACTGAAAGGGAAAAATTGCGTCATAACAGGCGGCACTGGCGTGCTTGGAAACAGTATAAACGAATTTCTGGCAGGTGCCGGCATTAACCTGGCCATTCTTGGCCTTGAAGAAACCGAAGCACAGAAACAGGCCCATGACTTGGCAAGGAAATACGGCATTAAGACCATTGGAATTGGGTGCAACGTGCTCGACCGCAAAGAATTAGAAAAAGCAAACGAAAGGATTTTGAACCACCTTGGGAGCATCGACATATTGATTAACGGTGCCGGCGGCAACTCGCCCAAAGCCACCACCAAAGTGGAACAAATCATTCCTGGCGAAGGATTTTCGTGGGAGGATTCTTTTTACGGCCTGGCCGAAGAAGGCTTCAAGCAGGTTTTCGACCTGAACTTCCAGGGCACCCTCCTGCCCACCATGGTGTTTACACGTGGCATGGTGGAACGCGGGAAAGGCGTGGTGCTCAACATTTCATCCATGAATGCCTTTAAACCCCTGACCAAGATACCGGCTTATTCCGCCGCCAAATCAGCCATCAACAACTTTACAGAATGGCTGGCCGTGCACCTTGGCAAAACCGGTGTTCGCGTAAACGCCATTGCACCCGGCTTTTTCCTGACCCATCAGAACCGCTTCCTGCTTACCGACGAGCAAACCGGCGAACTTACTCCGCGCGGGCAACGCATTATCAGCAGCACCCCTATGGGCAAATTCGGCGAGCCCGATCACATAGGCGGCACCGTGCTTTTCCTGCTATCGGACCTCTCAGAATTCATCACCGGAATTGTAATCCCCGTAGATGGCGGCTACAGTGCGTTTGGCGGGGTGTAACCTGCTTTAAAAAGCCTTTTAAGAAACCAATAAGAAAGCATAAATGGATAAGAAAGTTGTTGTTTTTGGTGAGATCATGCTGCGCCTGGCCACTCACGACTACTTGCGGTTTAGCCAGGCCACCAGCCTGAATGCCACCTTTGGCGGGGGCGAAGCCAATGTGGCCGTTTCGCTGGCCAATTACGGCATACCGACTGACTTTGTCAGCCGCATGCCCGATAATGATATCGCAAAGGCCTGCCTGATGGACCTGAAGCGTTATGGCGTGGGTGTGGACAATGTTATTTCCGGCGGAAGCCGACTGGGTATTTACTTCCTGGAAACCGGTGCCGTAAGCCGCGGCAGCAAGGTGATTTACGACAGGGCCCATTCGGCTATTTCGGAAATAAAAAAGGGAATGATCGACTGGGATAAGGTGCTTGAAGGCGCCACCTGGTTTCATTGGACCGGCATCACCCCTGCCATTTCGCAGGGCGCCGCCGAGGTGTGCCTTGAAGCCATTGAAACGGCTAACCGCAAAGGTATTACCGTTTCGTGCGACCTGAATTACCGCAAGAACTTGTGGAAATACGGCAAGACTGCCGGTGAAGTGATGCCGCAACTGGTGGCTGGCAACGATGTGGTGCTCGGCAACGAAGAAGATGCCGCCATGGTGCTGGGCATTCACCCTGA
This sequence comes from Bacteroidales bacterium, assembly GCA_019429365.1. Classification (GTDB taxonomy): domain Bacteria; phylum Bacteroidota; class Bacteroidia; order Bacteroidales; family UBA7960; genus UBA7960. The sequence goes on from JAHYJD010000006.1 coordinate 6,500, forward strand.
AGGAGTGGACGTGACCAGCGGCCATGTGGAAGCTGCCGCCTACGAGTCGGTTTCAAGGCAAATCATGAAAGCCTTTCCACGTTGCAAAATGGTGATCACCACCCTGCGCGGCTCCTTCAGCGCCAACCACAACAGCTGGGCGGGCGTGCTCTGGGATGGCAATAAACTTTTTGAATCGCGCCAGTACCAAATCACCCATATCGTTGACCGGGTGGGTGGCGGCGATTCATTTATGGGTGGTCTGATTTACGGCCTGCTTTCCTATGGCGACGACCACCAGAAAGCCCTTGATTTTGCCGTGGCAGCTTCAGCACTGAAACACACCATTTACGGCGACTTTAACCTGGTAACCGTGGATGAAGTGGAGAAACTCATGGCTGGCGATGCTTCCGGAAGGGTATCGCGCTAGCATCCAGACCATTAAAATCTAAGAAAAACCTAAAAACCGAACCGATATGAAACTGAGAGAAAACAGCAAGTACGCCATGCTGGTGCCCACCAGCATGGGGGTGCGCATCACCCCGCTCAACGGGCAGCCCGTGCATTCGAGCGAATATTTCAGGATGCAGGCCACCAGTGCCGAAACCAACGTGGCCAGCGTGTCGTCATACCTGGGACTTCCCGTCAAGGTGCTTACCACCTTCGTGAAAGGCAGCCCCATTGCCCAGTTCATAAAGGCCAATTTGCGTGCCCGCCACATGGAGTACGAAGGCCCGGAAGTACCCCAGGGCAACCCATGGGGATACCGCCACCAGTTCAACATAGCCGACAGCGGCTTTGGCACCCGCGGCCCGCGCGTGCAGAACGACCGCGCCGGCGAAGTAGGACGCACCCTCAACGTGAAGGACTTTGACCTGGAAAGGATCTTCGGTACCGAAGGCGTTCAGATCATGCACCTGTCAGGGCTCATCGCGGCCCTCTCACCGGAAACCAGTCAGTTTTGCCTGGAGCTGGCACGTGCCGCCAAAAAGCACGGAACCCGCATCTCATTCGACCTGAACTACCGTGCCACCTTCTGGAAGGGCCGCGAGCAGGAGCTGCGCGAAACCTTCACCGAGATCGCTTCGGTAACAGATATTCTTATTGGCAACGAAGAAGATTTTCAGCTTTGCCTGGGCATAAAAGGGCCCGAAGCCGGCGGCAAGGACATTGAAGCACAGATCGATGGTTTCAAGGAGATGATGGGTCGGGTGAAGCAGGCCTTCCCCAACGCCAGCGTGTTTACCACCACCCTTCGAGAAGTGGTGAGTGTGAACGAACACCTCTGGGGAGCCGTAATGCTGGCCGGCGAACAGTGGGAAGTCATCAAACCACGCCCCATCCAGGTACTCGACCGTATTGGCGGTGGCGACGGCTTTGTGGGCGGTATGCTCTACGCTATTCTCAAAGGCTGGGAGCCCGAAAAGTGGGCGCAGTTTGGCTGGGCATCAGGTGCACTGGCAACCACCTTCGAAACCGACTACGGCCAGCCTGCCGACGAAGACATGATCTGGAGCATCTGGAGCGGAAACGCCAGGGTGAAGCGCTAGGATTCAAAGCTGTTGGTTCATAAAAAATTAAAGCCATGATTTACTTCGCCCAAGGGACAGAAACAGGCCATTTTTCGAAAGAAGAACTTAAAAAAGCCTTTTATGCCACCCTCGACAAGTTGGGGAAACGCAAAAAGGTACTTGCCATCCCGCCCGACTTTACCCGCTTCCACTCGCAGGCTGGCCTGCTAACCGAAATGGCCTGGGAGTATTATGGCGATGCCCTGACGGATATCCTTCCGGCCCTGGGCACCCATGCGCCTATGTCGGCCGGTGAGATCGCAAAAATGTTCGGCAAAACACCCCCAACCCTTTTCAGGGAACATAAATGGCGCACCGACATTGTGACCCTTGGTGAGGTACCCGCCGAATACGTGAAGGAAGTCTCGGAAGGCAAGGTGGACTACCCATGGCCCGCACAGGTGAACAAAATGCTGGTGGAAGGCGGTTACGACCTGATCCTGTCCATTGGGCAGGTAGTGCCCCACGAAGTGATCGGCATGGCCAACTTCAACAAGAACATTTTTGTGGGTACCGGCGGTGTGGAAGGCATCAACAAAAGTCATTTCCTGGGCGCCGCATACGGCATGGAGCGCATCATGGGCCGCGCCAGCAACCCCGTTCGCAAAGTTTTGAATTATGCCTCCGACCATTTTGCACAAGTCTTACCCATTGTTTACGTGCACACAGTAGTAGGCAAAGGTGAGGATGGGCAACTTAAAATCCGCGGCCTGTTCATTGGCGATGACGCCGAAGGTTTTGAGCAGGCCGCGGCCCTCTCACTGAAGGTGAACTTCACCATGGTTGAAAAGCCACTGAAAAAAGTGGTGGTCTTTCTCGACCCCGAAGAGTTTAAAAGCACCTGGCTGGGCAACAAGAGCATTTACCGCACCCGCATGGCCATTGCCGACGACGGCGAGCTTATCGTGCTGGCACCAGGCCTCAAGGAGTTTGGCGAAGACAAGCAAATCGATAAGCTCATTCGAAAGTACGGCTACCGCACCACGCCTGAAGTGCTGCAGTTCACCCGCGAAAATGAAGACCTGCGCAAGAATCTCAGTGCTGCCGCGCACCTTATCCACGGCTCATCCGAAAACCGCTTCACAATAACCTATTGCCCCGGCAACCTGACCCGCGAAGAGATCGAGTCGGTCAATTTTGGCTATGCCGAGCTGGGCGAAATGCTCAAAAAGTATGATCCTGACAAACTGAAGGATGGCATTAACATAATGCCCGATGGCGAAGAAGTGTTTTTTATTTCAAACCCGGCACTTGGCCTCTGGGCCAGCAGCGACAGGTTCAAGGAGTAATTTTTTCTACCCCTTTCGGGGAAAACCATGTATTGAATCAGAACTTAATCATAACCAAAACGCATAAAATAATGAAAGAAAAAGCAGACATTGGACTAATCGGTCTGGCCGTCATGGGCGAAAACCTGGTCCTGAACATGGAAAGCAAAGGTTACACCGTGGCTGTGTTCAACCGCTCGACCGACAAGGTAGAAAATTTTGTAAACGGCCGCGGAAAGGGCAAAAACATCATTGGCACCTATTCGCTCCAAGAGCTGGTGGGTTCGCTGAAATCGCCCCGCAAGGTGATGCTGATGGTAAAAGCCGGCAAGCCCGTTGATGATTTTATTGAACTGCTGATTCCGCACCTGGAGCCCGGGGATATCATTATTGATGGTGGCAACACCCACTTTCCCGATACCAACCGCCGCACGGCCTATCTTGAAAGCAAAGGCTTTCTCTATATCGGCACCGGCGTTTCGGGTGGTGAAGAAGGTGCGCTGAAAGGTCCTTCCATTATGCCCGGCGGTTCGAAAGCAGCCTGGCCCCACGTAAAAAACATTTTCCAGGACATTTCGGCCAAGGTTGAAGATGGCACGCCCTGCTGCGACTGGGTGGGCGAAAACGGTGCCGGCCATTTCGTAAAAATGGTGCACAACGGCATCGAATACGGCGATATGCAGCTCATATGCGAAGCTTACCAGGTGATGAAAGACTACCTGGGCATGAGCGCCGACGAGATGCACGAAGTATTCAAGGAGTGGAACAAGGGCGAGCTAGACTCTTACCTGATCGAGATCACCCGCGACATCCTTGCCTATAAGGACGAAGATGGCAGCCCGCTGGTGGATAAGATTCTCGACACCGCCGGCCAGAAAGGCACCGGCAAATGGACCGCAGTATCTGCCCTCGACCAGGGTGTGCCCCTCACCCTGATCGGCGAGGCGGTATTTGCCCGCTGCCTGTCAGCACAAAAAGACGAAAGGGTTGAAGCTTCAAAAATCCTTTCAGGCCCCAAGCCCGCTTTTACCGGCGACAGGAAGGCCTTCATTGAGGACCTGCGAAAAGCCTTGCTGGCTTCCAAGATCGTTTCGTATGCACAGGGTTATGTGTTAATGAAAGCCGCTGCAGAAGAGTATGGCTGGAAACTGAATTTCGGCGGCATTGCCCTGATGTGGCGTGGCGGTTGCATTATACGTTCGATCTTTCTGGGCAAGATTAAGGAAGCCTTCGACAAGGATCCCAATCTGGTAAACCTTATGGTGGTGGAATACTTCAGAGGAAAGCTGCAGGACGCTGCTCCCGGCTGGCGCAATGTGGTAGCACAGGCCATTACCAATGGCATTCCGACACCGGCCTTTTCAACAGCCCTGGCCTATTTCGACGGCTACCGTACCGAGCGACTGCCCGCCAACCTGCTGCAGGCACAGCGCGACTACTTCGGCGCACATACCTACGAGCGCATCGACAAGCCTCGTGGCGAGTTTTTCCATACCAACTGGACCGGCCGCGGCGGCACCACCGCTTCAACGACCTATAACGTTTAGGCTTTTTATGACAAGCGACCTAAACAAAAGCCCCGAAGGTTCAAATCTTCGGGGCTTGTTTTTTACGATAGCGCCGCGAGATATTTGGGTGCGCTGCACCTTGTGATACAAAAACACCAATTGGAGACTTTGCTTTAAATTTTGTATTTTTGTTATTAGTTGGAAAGGTTAAATGATTTTTCTTGTCATGAAACAATTAACGCTGCAAATACCAGAAAAAAAATATCCTTTCTTCATGGAACTTATCAGGCAACTTGGGATCCAGGTGTCTGAAGAAGTGGAGATTCCTGAAGAGCATAAGGCGATAGTCAGGGAGCGGATCAAAACGACCAAACCCGAAGAAATGATTCCTTGGGAAGAAGCACGTAAGCGATTTGCTTTTAAAGAGAAGTCCTGAAAATGGTCTTTTTTATTGAAATTGACCCTAAGGCAATTGGGGATATTCAGCGAGCCATAGACTATTATGACGAGCAGCAAGTTGGACTCGGAAAACGGTTTGAATCAACTCTAAACAAGCACTTACTTACCTTAAGAGAAAATCCTTTCTTTTCTATTCGTTACGATCAGGTCCGGTGTCTGCCCTTGAAAAAATTTCCATACATGGTGCATTTTACCGTGGATGAAGAAAATAGCATCGTGACTATCCGGGCAGTTTTCCACACTTCTTTGAATCCCCAAAAATGGGAAAACAGGAAGTAAACAGGTTGTAAATACTCAAGGAGTAACTCGACGATCATTGTCTTTCTGGCAATATCCAACAAAGTCACCTCGTGGGTATTATTACAACAACTTCATTTGCCGTTGGGCGCTTTCAAAATCCAGCAAAAATTTTTTTCGCCAGAGGCCACCGCTATAACCCGTCAGGTTTCCTTGTGATCCAACAACCCTGTGACAGGGGATGACAATTGGAATCTTATTTGCACCGTTGGCACTGGCCACCGCCCTGATCGCCTTCAAATCACCCAAGGCAAGGGCTTGTTCCTTATAGGTTATCGTTTTGCCATACTCCACACCAAGTAACTGATTCCAGACCTTTTTCTGAAAATCAGTTCCAACGGGGTAAATCGGAACGGAAAAGGATTTTCTTTTGCCTTCGAAGTATTCCCTAAGCTGAGTTTCCAGCAGATCGATGATTTCATTGCTTTGCTCAACGATGGGAGCATTAAACACTTCCGACAGTTTTATTTGCTCTGACGCCAAATCCCGGTTATCGCAAAACTCAAGCATGCAAATACCCCCAGTCACTGAGCAGGCCAGCATATTACCAATCGGCGTTTCAATGATCTTTGAATAAATCATGGGCAACAGTTAAATAATTCGGCTAAACCGTTAAATAATTTTTCAGCATGGCCAATAACTCTTCCCAACCAATTTGGTAACTTTCAGCAGCAAATTCGGGACCAGCATCAGTAAAATTCTCAATTCCTTGGTGCTGGAGGGTCACTTCCGTTGATCCGTTTTCTTCCTTTAAAAGCCAGGTAACCAGACTTTCGCCCTTACTATGGCTGGGGTGGGTCCAGGTATGGCTTAGTTTTTTAAAGGGCACTATTTCTTTGATCTGGCAGCGATGATGAAACTGCCTGGCCTCGCCCGGCTCATAGAAATTAAAAACCGCCCCTTCTTTCAACTCAAAATCCGGAATGTCAAAATACCATTCCTTCATTTGATCCTTTTCGGTTAAAGCCTGCCAGATTTTCTCGGCAGCCTCTTTAATTACAACTTTGGTCGAAATCATACCTGCGCATATTTGGTTTTCAAAAAGTCAATGGATTCCCTGATCAGGTTTTTCAGGGCATCCTGATTAATATCAGATAGTTTCTTCACATAAATGCAGGCTTTACCCACTTTAAACTTGCCCAGATCCTTTAGCAAGTGTTCGTGCTCAGGCAAACCTGAATAAACATAGAGTGATATAGCTGCTTTGCGCGGCGAAAATCCCACCAGTGGCCAGTCGCCTTCCTGCCTGCTTCTTTCTGACTTGTAGTGGTAGCTTCCAAAGCCGATCATCGAAGCACCCCACATTTTGGGTTCATAGCCCGTAAATTCCTGCATCAGCCTTAATAGTTCGAAGCTGTCTTCTCTCTTTTGCTCGGTATCAGCAAAGGAGTTAATAAACTCACTGACGTCCTGATTGGTTTGTTTAGTTTTTAGTTCTGCCATGATAATTTTTTTTAAAATTTTAGTTTCCAAATTTTTTCTGAAAAATCAAGATACATTGGCAATGCAGCTGATCCGTACCAGCTGTAGAGCTCTGCATCGAGTAGCTTCTCGCTAATGGCGGGGTCGGTTTGCAGTAAGGCTTCTGCCTCTTCCAATGTAGCGTCATCCAGAATGAAAATGCCCCTGTAAGTTTTTTCATTCCGGCCCAGTGGCCCGGCCACAATCAGTTTGCCTTCGGCCGCCAAACGACCAATATTTTCCATATGCCCCCTGAAACACGCATTGATAAAATCTGTGTCGGTGGTTTGATTTGTCCCGGTTTTTAACATAACCAGGATATAGCTTTTCATGCCATAATCATCGGCACCAAGTTTTAGTGCCAATTGGGGGTCAAAATCCGGATTGGAAACAGTGGTGTCCTTTTCCTTTATAATTTCAGGGAGCCTGCTCGTTTTGTAAGAAAATCCGTTCTCCTTTCCATCCGAAACCTGTACAAACAATTCATTGTCAGAAAGCCTGTGATAAACAATCTTTTTTGGGAAGTCGTGGTTCGGGTTTTCGAAAACAAATGCGTTGCCTGAATTGGTCTGCCTGAATTCAATTCGCTTTCCGTCATTTTGACCTAAAACGTTTGCAGAATAAATGACATCATTACCATCCCTGGAAATATCAAGGTATTCAATGACTGTCATCTGACCATTTTCCATAACATAAGAAACACCTTTCAATGAATTCTCATTAAGCATATCCCAGCGCTCGAAAACATCCTTATTCTCCATTTTCCAGGTTCCCTTCAAGAAGTCGGGAAAGTCGGATTGGTCTTCCGTCAGGCTTGCCTTAACAATTTGAAATACAGGATCGGCATCCGGATCAGGCAGCCAATCATTTTCAAAAAAGTCAGGATTGGTATTCTTTGCGAAAATATTTTGCAGGGTATAGCTTTCAAGATCAGAATCACTCAATTGATGCGACCATTCAATTCGGTTTGAAGTGTCGGCACCAGGGCCAAAATTGCCATATTCGGCATAATAGCTGTTCAGATGATTGGTCTCGCGACCCTGCCAAATGGACCAGCCCTCCGGCCGGATAAAATCATCGAGAAAGGAATTGATAATTACGGTTTTTGCGAATGGTCGCCAGGGACGGCCCAGCGCAACATTGCGAGTATCAGTATCTGCAGTAAAACGGGAATTAAAGAACACATAACCAAATTTTGCATACTCCTCGGTTGATGCTGCAGTGATGTATGACCCGGTTTTCTTGCTGTGCAAGTGGCAGTTCTGAAATACCACGGTTGAGCGACCGAAAATATAATCGGTGGTACCTTCGATGTAGCAATCGAGCAGGTAGTTGCGGATATTGCCCCATGTGTAAAATGTGTCCTGGTTTCCGATGAGCCGCACACGGTAAAAAAATTGCCTGTCTCCGTTGGTGCGAAGTGCCACGGCCTGCCCCACAGGCCCGGCCGAATTTTCGAAGGTAAGATTCATGGCAGTGAAATCGTCAGCTTCAACTGCAAAACTGAAGGATGTGCTTGTTGTAATGGTATCATTGCCAACAACCTTTCCGGAAAAATCGTCCCAGGTCAAGATAACATTTTCTGCATCTTCCCCAATCAGGGTGATATGGGGTTTATTTGCCGGGATTTTGATTTTTTCTTTATAAACGCCATTGCGGATAAATATCACAAAGCGCTCCCGGTTGTTTTCTGGCACCCTGTCAATGGCTTCCTGCAAAGTGATAACATCGCCCCTACCATCCTGAGATACAATCAGGTGAATATGCCCCGAAAGTTTTTCTTCAAGGCTTTGGGCCTTTATCCCAAGAGAAATTATAAGGGAAAAAATCAAAAATGAAAAGACTGTCTTCATAACCGGTTAGTTTAAAAGATTCGGATCATCATATATTACCCTGAACCATTCGAAATCGGCACTTCCGCCTCTTTTACCCTGTGGGCTTCCAAAGCAATATATGCCTATACTCGATCCCACCCAGCGCAGCCGCTTGGCCTGAAATCCATTGCCCATAATTTCGAAGTTTTCACCATCAAGGCTATAATAAAATGAGCAAATGGCGCCCGGCTCCACTATCATGCGAAGGTACACATGATCTCTTTCGATGTTAATGGAGTTTACGATTTTCAGTTCTCCGTCTTCATTTGCCTTATGCCTTTCGGCGAAAGCCAGGTTGGTTTGACCATTGATACGGCTTACCCTTAAAGTGGCATAATCATCGCCGGTGGCTGCCAGTCCGGTCACATCGCCTTCCTTAAGGTTACGGATGAACAGTTTGGTGGTTACTTCGAAGGTTTCTGCGGGGAATTTCTGGGTGAGCACCTGGGGAACGGTGTAAAGACTTTCATTTTCTACCGGAAGAGAGTAGAGACGCAGGTGCCCGGGATTTTCGGTGAGCGAGAACCACTCCTGCCGCCAGTTGGCCTGCCAGCGCCATTGCAGGGCCAGGTTCTCGTCTTCAAACTCGTCGGAAGTTTGCTGGGGAACGAACTGCGGCGGGTTGCCGGTATTGGGATATCTGAAAGTACGAACGGGCTCCCCAACGCCATCACCGTTTCGGTCGATACCAATAATGGGCCAGTCATCGTTGCGCCATTCCAGGGGGTTCAGGTGCAGCATCCGACCATAGGCATGGTTGCACTGAAAATGCACGAACCAGTGTTCGCCCGACTCCAGTTCCACCCAGCCGCCCTGGTGCGGGCCGTTGATGTCGGAATCGCCCTGATGCATTACGATGCGCTCTTCGTAGGGACCAAACACGTTTTTTGAGCGCAGAACCGTTTGCCACCCGGGGGTAACGCCGCCAGCCGGCGCAAAAATGTAATAGAAGCCGTTGCGCTTGTACATTTTGGGTCCTTCTATGGTGGGCTGGGTTTCGGTGCCATCAAAAACCATTATCCCATCATCAAGCAGGCGATCGCCTTCGGCGCTCATGCGATGCATCACCAGCACGGAGTTGATTCCAGCGCGGCTTTTGGCCCAGGCACGCACCAGGTAAGCGTTGCCATCATCGTCCCAGAAAGGACAGGGATCGATCAGGCCTTTGCCGGCATGCACCAGGGTCAGAGGTTCCCAGGGGCCAGCAGGGTCTTTGGCCTTCGACATATAAATACCGAAGTCGGGATCGCCATAGAAAACCCAGAAATATCCATCATGATACCGGATTGAAGGTGCCCACACGCCCATGCCATGCCGGGGCACATCGAAGAAATCTGTTGGGTGGCGATCCACCACATGCGAAATGATCTGCCAGTGCACCAAATCCTTTGAATGATAAACAGGCAACCCGGGGCTATAGGTAAAACTGGAGGTAACCATATAAAAATCTTCGCCCACCCTGACCACATCCGGGTCAGAATAATCGGCATAATACAGCGGATTGGTGTAATAAAGTTCTTCTTTGCTTGCCTGCTGGCAGGCCGCCAAACCCAAAAACATACTTGCCAGTGCAATGGCTGCAATGGTCCTGGTTTTCATGCTCGATGGTTTTAAATAAACAAAAGCTATTTCAGGCCTTTCAGCCCTTCAAACACCAGCCGCGCCACTTCGAGTGCACCTTCGGGCTGAAAATGCGTATTGTCAGATAACCCTTCAGGGTAGGCTTCAAACTTGCGGGGGGGCAGGTTCATGAAATAATTTTCGGTAACGTAATCCCTGCCCTTTTCGGTGAAATGATTGGCTGAAAGCTCAGTAAGATCAACCAAATGCACATTCATTTCTTTGGCCACCTCGCGCATGGCCTGGGGATAATCGCCATGCGAATTTCCAAGCACCTCATTTTCCCAGGGGTAATTGCGGCAAACGGAAGTGATGAGAATAGGTACAGCGCCCTTTTCGCGGGATTGGTTAACATAAAGACGCAGAAATTCCTTATATCCGGGCAAACTAACATACCGCTCACCCTTGCTCTCGCTGGCATCGTTGTGTCCGAACTGAATGATCACAAAATCACCCGGCTTGAGCTGCCCGCAAATTTCTCTCCATCGGCCTTCTTCAAAGAAAGAGCGGGAGCTACGGCCGCCACGGGCCTTGTTTTGCAGAATTATGCTGTCAACCCCGAAAATGCCAACGGTTTTCAGGCTGTCGGGTACCAGAAATTCGGGCAGCGCCTGTCCCCAACCGGTTTGGGGGTACCGCTCTTTCATGTAATCTTCGCCATAGTTGGCGTAATCGGTCATGGTCGAGTCGCCGATCATCCAAAGTGTGGCAACACGGGGCGATTCCTGGCACGAAAACATGGCCAGGAAAACCAGCATGAAAATATAAATCCAGCACTTTTTCATCCAGAAAATTATTTAAACGCCACCTTCACCTGACTGCCCATTTTCAAGGCATCAGCCTTAAGCATCTCTTCAAAACCTTCCGCGGAAGCAAAGTTAGGATCAGACAATTCCCAAGCCGAATAGAATTTAAATTTGGCAGGTTTCTCGCCCGAGTTCATGCGCACCATAAAGGTATGATTGATGTCTTCGGCATTCTCATCAAGGTATTCAAAGCCAAGATAATCGGCTTTTGCAAGCATAACGGCCATACCCAGGTACTCGCCTTCAATGGCTTGCTGGCCGTGAGTCGATAGGGACACAATTCCGTTTTCGAAATCGGTAAATGCAGCCTGCTTTTCTTCCAGGTCGATGGTGGTAATACCTGTTACGATGTTTGCGTCTTCAATGCCTTCAACCGAAACTTTGCTGACATAATACCAGGCGCCGCCGTAAATCGTAATTTCATGAACAACAGAGCAAGTGGAGTTTTCAACTTCCCAGTTGTCGAACCTGAAGCGTAAAATGGAACGCAGCGGCCCATTGGCTACCAACTCGAAAGAACCTTGTGAGCCGGGAGCCACTCTGTGCAGTTTGCCATTCACCTCAAGGGCAATTGAACCAGCACCAAGGGAAGCACCCACTTTCAGAATGTCCATTCCCCAGTCTTGCAGGGCGTGGTAATCCTCATCAATACCCACCTTCTTTAGCACCATGGCTTCGGTGGTTTTGCCAAAAATATCCATGCCATTGCGCTCATCGAAGTAATTGCGAAAACCTACAAGGTCGTTTTCCCAACCCGGACCTTCAAACTGAAACAGGTACCTGGTCTGCCCGTGGTTTTCGCGCGAGATGGCCGGGCGATCAGCCTTCTTCACTTCAAGGAAGCTTCCATCATCTTGCGGGCTTGCCAGCCAAATATTGCTCCTTTGGGTAAAGACTGGCAAAGCTTCTGGATTAACCAGTTTGACTTTCATGCTAATGTTTGAGTTGGCAGAAATGTTTGCAAGTAGAAATAGCTCGTCCCATTCACCATCACCATCCAGGTCATCGACCTGCGAAGGAATTACTTCACCGTTTTCAGATGACAGCATGGGAACCAATCCCACGGCAATTTTTCCTGTTTGTTTTTCAAAGTCAGCTCTAGTAATGATCACGGGTTCATCGACGCGGTCAAAGGGCGAGTCGTTTGTCAGAACAAGCGTGTGTTCCGAACGCTGGCAGGCAAAAGTGAAAGCAACCATTAACAAAACCAGCAAATGAAGTTTAAGGCTTTTCATGATGTTTAAAATTTGGGTTAAGCAAAATTAAAGCTCGTTACTTGGTTTGCCAATGGTGGCCAGTATGCCGCCATCCACATAAAGAATGTGCCCATTGACAAAGTCTGAAGCGGCCGATGCCAGGAAAATGGCAGCACCCTGCAGCTCTTCAGGAAGTCCCCAGCGGCCTGCCGGGGTACGGTGGATAATAAACTCATTGAAAGGATGGCCTTCGTGCCTGATAGGCGCCGTTTGTGAAGTGGCAAAATAACCCGGCCCAATGCCGTTTGCCTGGATGTTGAACCTTGCCCATTCGGTGGCCATGTTGCGGGTCAGCATTTTCAGGCCGCCCTTTGCAGCAGCATATGCCGAAACGGTGTTGCGGCCCAGCTCGCTCATCATGGAGCAAATGTTTATGATCTTACCTCCCGATTGGCGGGCGATCATGCTTTTTGCCACGGTGCGCCCCACAATAAAGGGGCCCACAAGGTCGATGTCAATCACTTCCCGGAATTCAGCTACGTCCATTTCAATCATAGGGACGCGCTTAATAATCCCGGCATTGTTTACCAGGATGTCGATGGGAGCAATTTCCTTTTCAATCAAGGCAATTTGCTCAATGACCTGTGCTTCGATGGTCACATCAAAATCGTATCCTGCAGCCTCTACACCGTGCTTACGGTATTCTTCGAGGGCAGTGTGTATTTTATCGCCTGAGCGATCGTTGAAAACAATCCTGGCGCCAGCCTTTGCAAGTCCCACGGCCATGGCCATTCCAAGTCCGTGCGTTCCACCGGTTACCAAGGCTGTTTTTCCCGTTAGGTCAAATAATTTAAGTAACATAATCCCTCCTTTTATTTAATATCAGAAATTTTTGCCATGTCCATATCGGCATAGTCGAGGTTCTCTCCTGCCATGCCCCAGATAAAGCCATAGTTTGACGTGCCGGCCGCTGCATGAATTGACCAGGAAGGTGAAAGTACCGCTTCGTGGTTTTTCATCCAGATGGGGCGGGTTTCCTGTGGTTGGCCCATGAAGTGGCATACCGCCTGGTTTTCGGGCACTTCGAAATAGAAATACGCTTCCATGCGGCGCGAGTGTACGTGGGGTGGCATGGTATTCCACACGCTGCCGGGCTTGAGCAGGGTCATGCCCATTTGCAGCTGACAGGTTTCGACCACACCATTAATAATAAGCTGGTTGATGGTGCGGGCATTGGATGTTTCGAGCGAACCCATCTCAAGTTTGCGGGCATCGTTCAGGGTCACCAGTTTGTCGGGGCAAGAACGGTGTGCCGGGGCACTATTGAAATAGAAATAGGCCGGTTTTTTTGCATCAATGCTCTCAAAAGTTACCAGGCGATCGCCCATGCCCACATACAAAGCTTCTTTTGGCTGAACCTTAAAAACATCTTCACCCACTTTTACTTTTCCGGGTCCACCAACATTAATAATACCCAGTTCGCGGCGGTGCAGAAAGAAATCGGCCTTTATAGGATCGATGGTTTCGAGCGGCAATGACTTGCTCACAGGTACGGCCCCGCCCACAATGTAGCGGTCGTACATAGAATAAACCAGGTTGATCTGGTCTTCCAACAGGAAGTTATCGACCAGAAATTCTTCCCTGATCCTTGGGGTGTCATAGCTTACAAAATCCCTTGGATGGGTTGCGTAGCGAATTTGATAATTAACAGCCATGTGTTTGGTTTTTATTTGAACAACAATTGTTTTAAGTTTTCTTACAAATGAAAATTGGAAAATTTCAGCTGCCGTTTCTTTTCAAAGAAGATTTGCGGATAACCAGGTCGGGGTTAATAACAATGGTACGGGGCACAAAATCAGCCCTTTTGTTTTCCATTTGTTCAATAAGCAATGCTGCGGCCTGTCTGCCCATTTCAATACCATGCTGATCGACAGAGGTCAATGGGGGATCGAAAATGGCATCAAAAGGTTCATTGGCAAAGCCCGAAAAAGCCATTTCTTCCGGCACCCTTACTCCTGCTTCCTTTGCGCAAAGCATGGCCCCTAAAGCAGAATAGTCGCCGGAGGAAAAAATGGCATCCGGCCGGTTATCCAGTTTAAGAATGGATTGCATGGTTTCACATCCGGTTTCACGGGTTATTACACCGCGGAAAATCAATTCTTCATTCACTCCTAATCCATTTTTTTTAAGGGTATCAATATAACCCCGGGTGCGGTTAAAATAAACATTGATATGCTGTGGCCCGGCAAAATGGGCAATCTCTCTGCAGCCATTGTCAATAAGGTGTTGAACTGATTTTACTGCACCCAAGTAATCATCTATCACCACTTTGCTGACCTTCATGGGCTCCCAAACCCGATCAAAAAAAACCAGGGGAATGCCCTTTCGTCCAAAGGATTCAAAATGAGTGGCATCAAGTGTGGAAGAGGCCACTGAAACGATCAGACCGTCCACCTTTCCATACAATAAGCTCCTGGAAAGACTCACCTCTTTTTCATACGATTCATACGACTGGCAGATCAGCACACTGTAATCGGCCTGGGTAGCCACCTCGTCAATTCCGCGCAATACAGTGGAAAAGAAATGTCGGTCGACCTGAGGCACCATTACCCCAATGGTACGCCCGCTTCCGGTCTTCAAACTCAGTGCCCGGAAATCAGGCTGGTAATCAAGCTCCAGGGCAACCTCCTTTACCGCTTTCCGCATTTTTTCGCTGATGCGCGGATGATCCTGCAATGCCCGCGACACGGTGGAGGCCGTTGTATTCAATCGCCTGGCAATATCCTGTATGGTATATCTTTTTTTTTCTGACATTGATTTGAAAGTCAGCTTTGAATTACTACTTTTAATTCTTCTTTGAATTAGTAGTTGCTTCACGAAAAAAGACAATTCTGCAAGGTTCAACAGTATTGGCGGGAGTTCCGGCAATTTATTCAAACATACTGATCAAAAAAAACAGCAGAATTCTTTCTTTTTCGCCAAAGATAATTATTTTTGTGCAATCGATTGTTCAACTTTTTAAAAACCTGCTATTTTTTTAAGATATGGCACGCTACAACAGAATTCAGGTGGCTCTGAGCATGGAGCAGGCCGGCATTATCCCGGTATTTTATCATGCCGACCCCAACATTTGTTTTGAGGTAATTAAAGCTTGTTTCAATGGTGGGTTAAAAGTTTTTGAATTTACCAATCGCGGCGAATTTGCCCATGAGGTATTTGCGGAAGTGAACAAAAGGTTGAAAACCGAATTGCCGGAAGTGATTCTTGGTGCGGGCTCCATAATGGATGCCGGTACCGCTTCCATCTTCATTCAGTTAGGTGCCAATTTCATAGTGTCTCCTGTTTTGAAACCCGACATGGCCGTGGTTTGCAACCGTCGAAAAATCCTATGGTCGCCAGGCTGCGGTTCACTCACTGAGATTTCGCTTGCCGAAGAGCTGGGTGCTGAAATCGTGAAGATATTCCCTGGCGCACAGGTTGGCGGACCAGAGTTTGTAAAAGCCATTAAGGGTCCTATGCCCTGGAGCAGCATAATGCCAACCGGCGGTGTTGAACCTACCAAAGAGAACCTTTCGCAGTGGTTTGGTGCTGGTGTAACCTGCGTTGGCATGGGCTCTAAACTGATTACATCAAAAGTCATTAAGGAAAAGAATTTCAGTCTTCTGGAGGAAACCGTCCGGCAAGCCGTTTCAATTCTGAAGGAAGTCCGTGGTCATTAAAGGGGCAGGCATAAGTTTGTCGAAAACAAAAAATGTTTGAACATGAGATCGCATAAGTCATTATTCATACTTCTCCTGGTAATTTTTTCAGGAGGCCTAATTTTTCTGCCTTCCTGTCAGGAGGGCGAGCATGTAACGGTTCTTAAGCTTGCACATGGTCTCGACCAGAGCCATTCGGTGCACAAGGGAATGGTTTTTATGGCCGAGCGGGTAAAGGAGAAGTCGGGTGGTAAAATGCGGCTCGAGATATACCCCAGCGGGCAGCTTGGTTCGGAGCGCGAAAACGTGGAAATGCTGCAGATTGGAAGCCTGGCCATCACCAAGGTTTCGGCAGCCATTATGGAGGGCTTTGCCCCCAGCTACCGCATCTTCGGGCTGCCCTATATTTTTACCGAAAGAACCCATGCACACCGTGTGCTCGACAGCGATATCGGCCGCGAGATACTGCTCGACGGAGAGGAATTCTGGTTGCGCGGACTGGCTTTTTACGATGCCGGCAGCCGAAGCTTTTACACCAAAGACCGCCCCATTAACCACCCGGATGATCTACGCGGACTCAAGATTCGCGTAATGCAAAGCCCAATGGCAGTGAATATGATTCGTGCTTTTGGCGGCTCCCCCACCCCTATTTCGTGGGGCGAGCTATACACCGCCCTTCAGGGTGGCGTGGTAGATGGCGCTGAAAACAACCCCCCAAGTTTTTACCTTTCGCACCATTACGAAGTTTGCCGCTATTATTCGCTCAACGAACATTCCACCATTCCTGATGTATTGCTCATAAGCACCAAAATCTGGAACACCCTTACCGAGCAGGAGCAGCAATGGCTGCAGGAGGCTGCCGACGAATCGGCCATTTACCAGAGAAAACTTTGGGAGGAATCTGAAATCGAGTCATTACGTTTGGCTGAAGAAGCCGGCATTACCATAATCTATCCCGATAAGGCCCCCTTTATCGAAAGGGTGCAGAGTATTTATGAAAACTTCAGGCAGGATGAGAATCTCTATAGTCTTATTAAGCGCATTCAGGCTATGCAGGAAGAACCTTTGCAGGAAGAATTGTAAGTCCTAAAAAAATAAAGTATGAAATTCAGAAAATCCATTGATACTTTTTTGGGCACCCTGGTAACCATTTTCATGGGAGTATTGGTGCTGAACGTGCTTTGGCAGGTGGCCAGCCGTTTTATTGTAGGGCATCCAAGTTCATTTACAGATGAGCTTGCCGGGTACCTGCTGATCTGGGTTGGATTGCTGGGAGCAGCCTATGTTTCCGGAAAAAGGGAGCACCTGGCCATTGACCTCATTTCCAGGAAACTTTCAGAAAAAAATCAGCGAAAGCTGCAGATCTTTATCAATGTGCTGATCGTTTGCTTTGCAATAGTTGTGCTTATCATTGGTGGCTCCAACCTGGTTTACATTACCTTTTACCTGAACCAGATATCCTCGGCCTTGCAAATTCCGGTCGGATATGTGTATCTGGTTATTCCCATTAGTGGAATTTTTATAATTTATTACGCTGTAGCGGATATAATAACTGCACCTCCAGCAAAGCCAACTCATTAATAAACAAGGGTTTTCGTAAAAACGAAATAACATGGAATATCTCGAAATATTAGTTCTGGTATTTTCCTTCCTGGTGTTGCTTGCCCTGGGTGTTCCGATTGCTTATTGCATTGGGATTTCGGGTACCATCACCCTGCTCATCAGCATTATGCCCATGCCGGCCTTTACCACTTTTGCCCAGCGAATGGCCACCGCCCTCGATAGTTTTGCTTTGTTGGCCATTCCCTTTTTTGTACTGGCGGGACAGCTAATGAACCAGGGGGGAATTGCACTCAGGCTCATTGAGTTTGCCAAGGTGCTGGTTGGTCGGTTGCCCGGTGGGCTGGCGTTTGTCAACATTATGGCCAACATGCTTTTCGGTGCCATTTCGGGTTCGGCGGCCGCCTCGGCTTCGGCTATCGGCAGTTTTATGACACCCAAGATGGCCGAGGAGGGTTACGACCGGGGATTCAGCGCCGCGGTTAACATTTCGTCGGCTACCACTGGCCTTGTCATTCCGCCCAGCAATATCCTCATTGTTTACAGCCTTGCCAGCGGTGGCGTGTCCATTGCGGCCCTCTTCCTTGCAGGCTATATTCCCGGCATCCTTACAGGATTCGTCTTAATGATCGTGGCTGCTGCCTTTGCCTATCGTAAGAATTACCCTGTGGGAGAAAAGGTAGGCATGAAGGAAGGCGTTTTCAAGTTTCTTGATGCCATACCCAGCCTTTTCCTGTTGGTGATAGTGATTGGAGGCATCATTGCGGGCTATTTTACGGCCACGGAAGCCTCTGCTATCGCCGTCTTGTACACCCTGATACTATCGATGATATACAAGCAGGTGAGCATAAAAGATATTCCGGGCATACTGATCCGAACGGTTAGTATCACCTCCATTGTTCTGCTTTTGGTGAGCACATCCATGGGATTGTCGTGGGTTATGTCGTATGCCAACATACCGCAAAGCGTGAGCGAGGGCTTGCTTTCCATCAGTTCAAACAAAATCGTGCTGCTGCTTATCATCAACATGATTCTTCTGTTTGTTGGCATTTTTATGGACATGACCCCAGCCGTGCTGATCTTTACGCCTATATTTTTGCCGGTTGTGGTTGACCTGGGTATCGACCCCATTCACTTCGGCATCATCATGGTAATGAACCTGAGCGTAGGGCTTTGCACTCCGCCTGTTGGGTCGGTGCTGTTTATTGGTTGCAGTGTGGCAAAAATCGGAATTGAAAAAGTGATAAAACCCCTGCTGCCGCTTTTTGCAGCAATGATTTTAGTGCTGCTGCTTGTTACCTACTTCCCGCAAATAAGCCTGTGGCTGCCAAGGGTGTTTGGCTTCTGATCATTTGAAATTTTCCTGAAAATAGGTTATATTTGGGTTTTGCAAGCACCGCCACCGCAATGGATTTAAAAAAAATTCCGAGGGAAAACATAAAGGCCCTCATTGGTTACTTTACCATTGGGGTGCTGATGCTATTTTTCCAATCAGGGTTGCTTTCTGCCCAAACTCCCTTTAAACCTGTCGTTTCCGACCCACTTTTAGAAAGTTGGCGCTGGCGATCTATTGACGTGCTCGCCACCAAAGGCGTAAGATGCATGACCGATGACTCCGATGGCAATATGTGGTTTGGTCTCGACAAGGGCATCATGCGCTATGATGGTTACGATTGGGTTTTGTACGACGAGGAGGAATACCTGAGATTCCCCGTAGGAATTCTTTTCATGACCAGCGGCGGTCAGTTGTTGGCTGGCAGCGAGGCGGGTCTGCTGGCTTTTGAAAACGGGCAATGGAAGAGGATTTTTCCACGAAACGACTCCATTCATGTACCCGTAACAGCCATTGCAGAAATGCCCGATGGCACCATTCTGGCCGGCATCCAGAACGGATTGCTGATGGTGAAAAACGAACGGGTATCTGTTTTCACCGTGCTGCAAAGAGCTAACGCTTTCAGGCAAGACCACCCCTATGCCAATATAACGGTTCTGCCTGACGAGGTGCTGTTCCAACGCAACTTTGGAAGGGTAGATAATATTTACCTTGAAGACAGCGAACTAATCTGGCTGTTCCTATCGAGAAACAACGACGGAAAACTGCTAAAATTCCAACTCACCGACACCCTGAACCAAGTATTGCAAAAGTTTGAGGTGACCGAAGAACTTGGGGGCTTTAAGCTTCCCAACCGCAACGAGGTTTTGCGCAGCAGCAGCAATGAGCTCTGGATCATTAACGGTTTTTATAAAACAGGTATCCTTAGGAAAAAGAATTCTGAATGGGAATTACTGAAGCTAAGCTCTATTTTTGGGGGCGATGAGCTGCACACCGACATAATGGAACTGGGCGATGGCTCTATCTGGATTGGGGGACTCGGAAAGCTATATGTTTACAAAGACGGCAAATGGAGTGTGTCCTCTGCACCTGCCCTGCCCATTCCCTCCAGCCGAATCATTTTCCATGAAGCACGCAACGGGCAGGTTTGGATTGCCGGAATGCAGGGCGATGTGTTCAGGCTTTCATACAATCAGGATCAATGGGTCAAATACCAGGGCCTAAACTTCCAGCACCAAGAATCGTCGGGCAAAGAGTGGTTTATCTCGGCAACTGGCCAGGTGGTATTTCGCGATGCAGAAAACTGGCAGGCCTATGATCAAAGCCACGGACTTATTGATGCACCGATACGGCTGGTTTCCACCCGCAACGGCCGCCTCTGGGTGGCTGGTAGCCATCAGGGAATTGCAGCCACTGCCTTCCTTGACAATGGCCGCTGGCTTAAACAAACGCATCCTGCCCTTTCGTGGGGCATCGACCCTCGCTCGGTTTTTCAGGACAAAGAAGGCGCCTTGTGGTTTGGGGCCAGTGTAGACAGGCAGGAAGCCCTGGGGCAAATTTCGGGCGTGTTGCAGCTAAGGAATCCCGACGCCCAATCTCTGGAATGGGTACACCACACCCAGCAGGATGGCATTGTGCAGCACAATGTTTACGGCATTGCGCAATCGCCCGATGGGGCCATGTGGCTTGGCGGCACTAACTTGCTGATGCGCAGCGGCGGTCGATGGCAAACCCTCCCCGACAAGGAATACCTGAATGAGTTTGTTGACATAGTGCACAGCCGCCAGAACCTCTGGGTGGGGTCAAGGTATTACGGCGTATTCAGGTTTAATGGCAGCAACTGGACGCAATTTACCAACCATGATGGTCTGCCAAGCAACACCATTATCAGCATTTATGAAGAACAACCCGAAAAGGTATGGGTTATCACTGACCGCGACATCGCCTTCTTCGACGGGCAGAAGTGGTTTTCGGGCATTTTCACAGAAGAGTTTCGTATGCCTCGCGAAGGTGGCGACATTATGGTCGATGCCGATGGTGATGTTTGGGTAAACAAATCGCTCAGGGAGTGGAAAAGAAGGGCCTTCCCCTTCAGCATTACCCCGGCAGAGGCCATGGAAGATTTCTGGACAGTGCGCTACAGGCGCGAAACCATGCCGCCAAAAACCACCATTCATATTTATTCTGAAAAAGTTGACCGCTCTGGCAACACACTGATTGGCTGGACCGGACGCGACTTCTGGGAAGAAACTCCATCGCGACAGCTCAACTATTCTTACCGCATTAACCGGGGAGATTGGTCGGAGTTTTCGCCCGAAACCAGCGTGGTTCTGACTAAGTTGGGCAGCGGAAAGCACGTTTTTGAGGTTAGGGCACGTGACCTCGACTTTAACGTAGAAACCCAGCCGGCCAGCATCAGCTTTACGGTTACTCCGGCCATCTGGAAACAGCCCTGGTTTATTGCACTGGTGGTTTCTTTCCTGATCGTGATCGGTTTTTACGAGGCCCGGCTTATTAACCGTAACAAAAGCCTTTCGAAGCTCAACACTTCACTAAGCGAAGCGAACAAAACCCTCGAAAACAGACAAATGAAGATTGAGCTTCAAAAAGAAACCATTTTGAAACAAAAGGAAGAACTGGAACGCAAGGCCCTTATTCTTGAGGAAAAAACCGCCGAGATCACCTCGCAGCGCGACCAGCTAAAAGAAATGGTTGAAAAAGTTGAGGAGCTCTCCAGTGTCAAGCAAAGGTTTTTTACCAATATTTCGCACGAATTCCGCACCCCGCTCACCCTTATTCTCGGATCCATTGAGCGACTGCTTTCCTCGCCCGACAATGTTGAGAAATCGAGGCTGAACCTTGCCTACGAAACCATTCAGCGCAACTCCAAAAGAATACTTAGACTCATCAACCAGATCCTCGAAATAAGGAAAATAGAGCGCGGAAAAATTGAACTGAACCCCGCACCTGGCGACATCGTGGCCTTTTCGCGCGAGATTACCGGCCTTTTTCAAGACCTTGCCCGCAACCAATTTATTGACTTCAGCTTTGAAACCACACTGGAGGCAAAGGAAATTCTTTTCGATCATGATAAAATCGAAAAAATTCTTTTCAACCTATTGAGCAATGCATTTAAGCATACCCCTTCCGGGGGAAAAATAAGCGTCAGCATCAGGCAAGAAAGCCATCCACCTATGGTCGAAAACATTGACAGCACAGCTGACCCGGAAAATGCTGCAGAAAAAGACTTCCTGGTTTTTAAAGTGGCCGATACAGGCAAGGGAATTCCGGCAACTCACCTACCTCATATTTTTGAAAGGTTTTACCAGGTCGATGAAGCCAGCCCCCACCACAAGTTCGATAGTTCCGGCATTGGCCTTTCATACGTAAAAGACCTCGTTTCTGCGCATCAGGGATTAATCAGCGTAGAAAGTGAGCTGAGCAGGGGAAGCACTTTCATTTTCGAGATTCCGTGCGCCCTCGATGGCATTGAAACCCCTGCTGAAAACATACCCGAAGCCTATAACCCCGCTTCCCTGATATCTGACGACCTGCGCGCCGAGGTGGATAACATGAAAAAAGCCATTTCATACGAAAGCACAGATGAAGGGCCACAACCGCTAAATGAAGCCATACAGCCAGGCCGGGCCGAAAGGCTTATGGTAATGATTGTGGAGGACGAAACCGAACTGCGCGAATTTCTGCGTGATGCCCTGGAGACGGATTACGAAATTATTGACGCACGGAACGGCGCCATCGGATATGAAAAGGCAGCTGATTATCAGCCAGACATCATCATCACCGATGTTATGATGCCCGAGATGGATGGTTATGAACTCTGCCGTAAATTGAAAGCAAACCTGGCCACCAACCACATCCCGGTTATTATGCTTACTGCCCGAATCTCTCCTGAGAATAAACTCGAAGGCTATCAGACGGGAGCTGATTCATATATCGAAAAACCGTTTAGCACAGATTTGCTAAAGGTCAGAATTGCAAATTTGCTTCAGTCAAAAGAAAAAACCCGCGAAAAAATCCTGCGCGAACTCATTACCCAGCCTTCAGAAATTGAGGTACACTCTGAAGATGACAAAATGCTCCGAAAGATCCAGGTCGTTCTTGAAGAAAATATTTCCAATTCTGATTTTGATGTAGAAAGCATGAGTCAGCACTTTTTCCTTAGTCGCTGTCACTTCTCGCGCAAAATAAAACAGATCACCGGGCTTACCCCCAAGGAGATTATTGATTCCTACCGTTTAAAAAGAGCCAGCCAGTTGTTGCAGCAAAAGATTACCATAACCGAAGTAGCCTATATGGTGGGCTTCGACCACCCGAATTCTTTTAGCCGCGCCTTCCGCAAGTTCTATAATATGACGCCCAGCGAGTTTGCTTCGCAGAACTAGCAAGATGATTCAAATTGTTTGCACTTGCGCAAATTTTGAATATCCTTTCACACAAAAACTTTCTTACTTAGCACTGTGGAAAACCGCCATAACATGCCACAAAGGCAATTATGTTGCTGTTTTTAAAGCACAGGGGATAAATGGAAGTTTTAAAAAGATACCTGCTCAACACTTTTAGCATTTTATTGCTAATTGTTGCTTTTTCGCTTCCGGCATGCTACGGTCAAACCGATAATTTGCTTGCTTTCCCAGGGGCTGAGGGTGCCGGCAAATATACCAGCGGTGGTCGTGGCGGGAAGGTGATAAAAGTCACCAACCTTAACGACAGCGGCCCCGGCAGCCTGCGCGAAGCAATCAAGGCAAAAGGTCCCCGTACCATTGTTTTCGAAGTTTCGGGAAACATTGAACTCAAATCCCAATTAAATATCAATAATGGCGACCTGACCATTGCAGGGCAAACCGCCCCCGGCGATGGCATTTGCCTTAAAGGGCACGAGCTCCGCATCAATGCCGACAATATTATTGTCCGCTTCATGCGCTTCAGGCCTGGCGATATTGGAAATGCGGAATACGATGCTATTACCGGTATGCGTCACAAAAATATTATCATAGACCATTGCAGTATGAGCTGGTCGACCGATGAAACGGTTTCGTTTTACGACAATGAAAACGTTACCCTGCAATGGTCTATCCTCAGCGAAAGCCTCAACAATTCTGTTCACAGCAAAGGAGCTCATGGTTACGGTGGCATTTGGGGCGGGAAAAACGCCTCATTTATATATAACGTCCTTGCGCACCACAGCAGCCGCAACCCTCGCCTGCAGGGAACACGCTACAGCCCGGTGGAAGGAATGGAGAAAATTGAAATTGTAAATAACCTGATTTACAATTGGGGCCAGAAAGCCATTTATGGCGGAGAAAACGGGCTGTATAACCTTATCGGAAATGTATTTATTCCTGGTCCGGCTACTGAAAGGTCAGCCCGGGAAGAAATTCTTGAACCCTATGCGCCTTACGGACAGTATTTCCTTCAGGACAATATTTTTCTGCATGAAGATGGCCAGCCAACTGAGGCAGGTTGGAATCATGTCTCTCTTAATGAAAAAGATAAAGAAGCAGCCACCGCAGAGGAGGCTTTTGTCATTGTAAACAAAGCCCGGGTTTTGGATCCTGAAATGGCCTACCGCCTTATGCTCGAATATGCCGGTGCGAATCTTTTCCGCGATCCGGTTGACACAAGAATTATTGAAGAAATCAGGGAAAGGAAATCCAACTTCGGAAATCATGGCATTATCGATAGCCAGGACGAAGCAGGCGGTTGGCCTTTGCTCAGGCCGGCTGACCCGCCAATTGATTCTGATGGCGATGGCATGCCCGACGAATGGGAAATCAGAAACGGGCTCAACCCAAACGACCCTGCCGATGGGAATCTTTTTACCCTGGATAAGAAATACACCAACCTTGAAGTGTATCTGAATGAAATCATCAGCCACACTTTCCCGCAGATGGAAGATTAATTAACGATCAATATTAGCCAAAAAAAAGAAGTAATAACCAAAACTACCAACCAAATGAAACTAAATCACTTAAACAAGGCATTCAGGTTAACCTCCTTGCTTTTTGTGCTTCTTTTTTCCGGATACAGTTTGTGGGGGCAATCCGCCACGATCCGCGGAAACGTGAAGGACTCAAGGGGCGATGATCTGCCAGGGGTTAACGTAATTATTAAAGGAACCACCTCGGGCACTACTACCGATTTCGACGGTAATTTCCAGATTCAGGTGCAGGATGCCGCCCAGACGGTGCTGGTTTTCCGTTTTATCGGATTTGAGGAGAAAGAGGTGCTGGTAGGCAGCCAAAGAAACATTAACGTGGTTCTTGAAGAAAGCCTAACCACCCTGAGCGAATTTGTTGTTATTGGCTACGGTAGTGTACAAAGGCGCGATATTACCGGTTCGGTTGCCTCGGTGAGCGGCGAAGACATTGCCGCCAAACCCGTTTCGAGCGTGGCCGAGGCCCTTACGGGAAAGCTGGCCGGGGTGCAGGTGCTTACCACCGAAGGCTCGCCTGATGCCGAGGTTAGGATTAGAGTACGCGGCGGCGGCTCCATTACCGGCGACAACTCACCGCTGTTTATCGTGGATGGCTTTCCCGTGGAGTCTATCAACGACATTTCTCCAGCCGACATCGAGTCTATCGACGTACTGAAAGATGCCTCCTCCACTGCCATATACGGATCAAGAGGTGCCAACGGGGTAATTATTGTCACTACTAAAAGGGGACTGGAAGGCCGCATGGTGGTGCGCCTCGACTCATATGCCTCCTTTAAACAACTGGCAAACAAGCTCGATGTGCTGTCGCCCTACGACTACGTCAAGTTTCAATATGAACGCTCACTACTTGCCAACCAGCCTGCCAGGTACACAGACATTTTCGGAAACTTCCAGGATATGGACCTTTACCAGCAGGTAACACCCAATGACTGGCAGGACCTGGTGTTTGGCCGCACCGGACACACGTTTAACAACAACCTGAGCATTGCCGGTGGTTCAGATAAAACCACCTATGCATTCAGCTACAGTAACATCAACGACAGGGCCATCATGCAAATGTCGAGCTTTAAGCGCGACAACGTAAGTCTGAGTTTGTCGAACAAACCCAATGACAAAATCACCCTCGATTTTTCCATTCGTTATGCCAATACCAAAATTGAAGGTGGTGGAGCCAACGAACAGCAGGAATTTTCTTCGGCCGACTCGCGGCTGAAGTTTGCCATGATCTACCCTGTATTTCCTGTAACAGGCCTTACCGACGATGTGGAAACAGACCAGGATTTCAACCTGCACAACCCACTGGTTTCCCTGGCCGACAACGATCGCTTCCAGCAGCGTCAGGTTTACAACCTGAATGGTAGCCTTACCTGGGAACTGTTGAAAAACCTGCGTTTTAAAACAGAACTGGGATTGGAAGACCACCGGTATTCGAATGACCGTTTTTACGGCCGCACCACTTATTATGTAAAAAACAGACCTGCCAGTGAGGACCAGGGCTTGCCGGCGGTAATTTTCACAAAAACTGCTAGGGAAACTTTCCGCAACACCAACACCCTGGCCTACGATTTGAAAGAACTACTGCCCTCCAATCACAAGTTGAACATTCTTCTGGGTCAGGAATACATTGTAAGGCAACAAGAATCGCTTGAAAACATTGTGCACGGATTCCCGGCAAGTTTCAACTTTCAGGACGCCACAAGGCTCTCGGCCCAGGCCAATGCCAACTCCGTTGACAACTACCTGTTCCCCGACGACAATCTACTGTCGTTCTTCGGCCGTGTTAACTATGACTTCCTCAGCAGGTACCTTTTTAGCGCCACATTCAGGGCCGACGGGTCTTCAAGATTCTCTGAAGGAAACAGATGGGGCTACTTCCCTTCCGCAGCCGTTGCATGGCGCATTTCTGACGAAAGCTTCATGGAGTTTGCCAAACCATGGCTCGACGACATGAAAATCCGCCTAAGCTATGGTACTGCTGGTAACAATAACATCCCTTCGGGGCAGCTGCTGCAAACCCTCGAGGTAAGAAATACCACCTGGGTAAATGCATTCAACAGCTTCTGGGCAGCCACCAAAACCATGGCCAACCCCGACCTGAAGTGGGAAACAACCGTTACACGTAACCTTGGTCTCGACTACACCACCCTCAATGGCCGACTCACCGGTTCGTTTGAGGCATATATCAATAACACCGAAGACTTGCTCATTCGCTTCCCTATTCCCGGTTCGGGCTACGACGATCAGTTCCGCAATATGGGTGAAACAGAAAACCGTGGTTTCGAAGCCATGGTAAATTGGATGGCCATCGACAAGCCCAACTTTGGCTTCAGCATCAGCGGAAACATAGGGTTCAATAAAAACACCATTAAATCGCTGGGGCTGATGGAAGACTTCTTTGCTGAGTCGGGCTGGGCTTCTAGCGAAATTGGTTCAGATTATTGGATCGCAACCGGTGGTTCGGTCGGAAAAATGTATGGATATATCAATGCCGGACGCTACGAAGTGTCTGACTTTCTTGGATATATTAATGGCGTTTGGGTATTGAATGAAGGCGTTGCAAACAGCCAGCCTGTTGTTGGTAATATCAGGCCCGGATCTTTGAAGCTGGTAGACCAGAACAGCGACGGCATAGTGAATATCGACGACAGGGTGCTAATTGGCGATGCCAATCCCAAGCATACCGGCGGTATTACACTCAATGCCAGGGCTTACGGATTTGATCTGCTTGCCGCCTTCAACTGGAGCTATGGCAACGACATTTATAATGCCAATAAAATAGAATACACCTCAACCAGCAAATACCACTCACGTAATATGATCGACCTTATGCGCGATGGCGAACGCTGGACCAACCTGCTGCCCGATGGCACCATTAGCAATGATCCTGAGCAGCTGGCTTCCATGAACGCCACCACCACCATGTGGTCGCCCCATATGGCCAGGTTTGTGTTTACCGACTGGGCCGTGGAAGATGGTTCATTTCTCAGGCTTAATACCTTGACCCTGGGTTACACCCTTCCGAGAGATTTGGTTTCCAGGGCGAAAATTCAAAGCCTTCGCTTTTATGTGAGTGGCTACAATGTTTTCCTCTGGACCAACTACAGCGGCTTCGACCCGGAAGTGTCCACAAGGCGCAGAACACCCCTTACCCCTGGCGTAGACTACTCTGCTTATCCCAGGAGTCGTTCCATCGTGTTTGGTATGAATCTGAGTTTCTAATGAAAAAAAAGAAAGTCCTATGAAAAAAATATTTTATATCCTCTTAACCCTGGCGCTAACCGCAAGCCTGACAAGCTGCGAGAATGTACTGGAGGCGCCGACCAAGTCTTCACTCGACGAATCTGTCGTGTTCTCTGATCCCACCCTTGCCGAGGGTGCCATTGCCGGCATTATTCAGTCGTTTTGCGAAACCAACTCATACCGCGGCAGGTACCTGGTGTTTTATGGCCCAAATACCGACGCCGAGGTACGCAACGCCCTGCGCAATATCAACGATGATCCAGCCAGGCTGGTGAATTACAACACCAATGTGAACAACTCCCAAATGAACACCGAGAACAATGCCTGGGCCATGTTTTACCAGGGCATTGAACGTGCCAACATTGCCATACGCGGTCTGCGCACCTATGGCGATGTGGAAAACAACCCAAGGATGGCGCAGATTCTCGGTGAGATTATTACGCTCAGGGCCGTGCTTTATTGGGATTTGGTTAAAGGCTGGGGCGATGTTCCGGCACGTTTCGAGCCCATTAGCGCCGAAACCATTTACATTCCAAGATCAGACCGCGATGTGATTTACAAGCAACTGCTGGCCGACCTCGAAGAAGCTGCCACCCTGGTGGCCTGGCCGAACGAAACCTCATGGACCACTTCTTCCGAAAGGATCAACAAGGCATTTGTTAAAGGTCTGCGTGCCCGCATTGCCCTGGCTGCCGGCGGATATTCACAGCGTACCGATGGCGTCAGGCTCAGCAACGACCCCGAACTGTCGAGGGCCAATATGTATGCCATTGCCAGGCAGGAATGCCTTGATGTGATTAACAGCGGACGTGCCCAACTTCAGGGTTTTGAAGAGGTTTTCAGGGCCCTTCACCGGGAAGACTTAATTGCCGGAAGGGAAATTTTATGGGAAATACCATTCAGCGAAGGCCGCGGCCGGGTAATTTTCGATCTTGGCGTAAGGCATACTACCACCAATAAGTACACCGGCCAGAACCGCGGTGGCACCAACGGCCCCAATCCCATTATGTTTTACGAATACGACCGCGACGACGCGCGACGTGATGTAACCTGCGTGCCTTACGAATGGTCAAAGAATTCTTCAGATGTGGATGGCTCCTTCCCGTTTCAGATTCCAACCAACAACGGAAGGTGGCAGTTTGGAAAATACCGTTACGAATGGCTTTATCAGGAAGCCGGCCGCAGGGTAACCTCCACCAATGACGACGGCCTGAACTGGCTTTATATGAGATATTCAGATGTGTTGCTCATGGCTGCCGAAGCCATCAATGAGCTGGACGGTCCCGGGGCCGCTGCGCCATACCTGAGGCAGGTTCGCCAAAGGGCTTTTCCCAACAACCCCGAAAAGGTCGATGCTTTTATGGCTCAGGCCACTGCCAGCAAGGAAGCCTTTTTCGATGCAATTATTGATGAAAGGGCCCTTGAATTTACTGGCGAAATGTTGCGAAAAGCTGACCTGATTCGCTGGAACTTGCTGAGTGAAAAACTCAATGAAGCCAAAACCAAGCTTTTCCAGCTCGAAAATCGCATTGGGCCATACGAGAACCTGCCCGAAAGAATCTATTACACATATGCCGACGATGGTGAAACCCTGATCATTTACGGGCTGAACTTCGGCGACACCGACGAAATTGGTGCCAGCCTCGGATATCCCGAAAACAAAACCTGGGTCATTTCCTCCACCGGCGAGCAATCGACCTACTGGGATGCCCTGTTTTTGCGCGATCCCAACCAGCAGCAATTCTGGCCCATTTGGCAGGTTTTTGTTGATGGAAGTAACGGCCAGCTTAATAACGATGGTTACGATTTCTAGTAATCAAAACCTAAAAAAAGAAAACAATGAATAAGCACATAAAAAAATTCGCATTTGCAGTAAGCTTTCTGGCTTTCCTTTTTACCGGAGGCTGCACTGACGATATCCTTCCTGAGATTACCACCCTTGATGTGGACCGCTTGTTTTCGCCCACCGATCTTGATGCCAGGGTAGTAAACCAAACCTCTGTGCGGCTTACCTGGAAGAAAGTAAATAAGGCTGATTTTTATAACGTAGAGTTTTTCGAAAATGCCAACGAGGATTTCAGCGGAGCGCCAGAGCGTGCCGTAAACGGGGTACTTTTCGAAGACCTTCCGCTTGTTGTAGCCGGATTTGCCGGAGAAACCACCTACTCCGTTCGTGTTCAGGCGGTTGGCGAAGGCATTGACGAATCAAAGTGGATCAGCACCACCTTCACCACCGATGCCGAACAGATACTCTTCCCCATCGATCCGGAGGAAATTACCGCCAGCGGTGTTACGCTGAGGTGGCCTGCCGGCGAATTTGCAACCCACATTACCCTGATGCCCGGCGATATCAACCGCCCGGTAACAGCTGATGAGGTAGCTGAAGGGGTAGCAGTGATTACTGGACTACAAAGCGAAACCGAATACACGGCCAAACTCATGAACGAGGATAAAACCCGCGGCACCATGGTATTTACCACTTTAATCGATATTGGTGATGCTATTTTGGTTAATCCCGGCGACGACTTGAAAGCCATTGTGGAGGCAGCCCAACCCGGCGATGCCTTTGCCCTGATGCCCGGTGAATACGTAATTGAAGGCAACATTGAAATTTACACCAATTTAAGCATTATCGGTGCCCGACCATATGATAAACCTGAAGTGCTTGGAGCCGTTTTCAGAATGAAAGATGGCTCAGCCCTCAGACTCAAGGATTTAATTCTTGATGGCGCTACCAGCCCCGATGGAAACCAGTTGGTGATATATGACGAAGTGGGCACCTATGGCGACCTGATCATTGAAGACTGTGTGATAAAGAACAATGTGAAAGGGGTAATTTATGGCAGTGTAGCCGCTTTGGTGGAATATGTTTTAGTTAAAGGAACCATTATTGCCAATGTTGAGTGCGTGGGCGGCGATTTCATCGACTTCCGCTCGGGCATGCCCAAGGCGCTCGATTTTATCAACAATACGGTTTACAACTCCGCCCTCAACCGCGACCTGTTCCGCCTGGATAATGCTACGGCTTACTCTGGCGATTATACCGTGCTGGTCAATATCGAAAGCAACACTTTCTACAACATTATCTCTACTGATGGAACCACCCGGCGCGTACTTTACATTAGGCTTGCGTCTCATGAGATCACTGTAAAGAAAAACATCTTTGCCCAGGTGCTAGGAAACTACTCCAACCAGTCGGCCACAACGGTGGTAGAAATGAGCAGCAACAACTACCACAATGCAGACAACCTCTTCAGTCCAGAATTTACCGTTTATGATTCAGGCAATTACACCACTTACAATCCGAGCTTTGTAGATCCGGCCAATGGTAATTTCACGGTAACCAACGAAGAGCTGATCATTTTCCGTATCGGCGACCCACGCTGGCTGCCATAACCTTTAATAAATTTTGCCGGGGGCCGCTGTGTCCCCGGCAAAATTCATTACACATTAACTTTCTCAATATGAAAATTCGCACTTTTACTTTTTCCCTTTTATTATTAATACCCTTGCTAAGTCTGGCTCAAGGCCAGTCGGGGCCCATTGGCTGGGCTTCGGTCGATGCCAATGGGCAGAATGGCACTACCGGCGGGGCCGGCGGCAGTGTGGTGACTGTAACCAATATGGCCGATCTGATCACCTACACTGGCATGTCGACAGACCCATTGATAATTCAAATCGATGGGATGATTCTCATCACCCCCAAAGGACGCTACATAGACGTAAATTCAAACAAAACCATAATAGGTATCGGGCCCGATTCAGGTATCAGCGAGGGCGGATTCAGGGTAAGAAACAGCAACAAAAACGTTATTTTCATGAACCTGAACATCCAGGACACTTTTGTTGAGGGAGACTGGGATGGGAAGACAAATGACTTTGATGGTATTCAGCTTACACAATCGGCGCACCACATCTGGGTGCACAAATGCACCTTCTTGAGGCAGGGCGATGGCGCTCTTGACATTACCAACGGGGCCGATTACATCACCGTTTCGCATTCCTATTTCGGTGCAAACAACAAGGTAAGCCTTATTGGCAGCAGCGATACCGACACCTATACCGACCGCTATAAGGTTACCATGCACCACAACTGGTTCGACAAAACCACGCAAAGGCATCCCAGGGTCAGGTTTGGCTGGGTTCACGTGTTCAATAACTACTACCACGACATGGGCCGTTACGGATTTGAGGAACATGGCGTATCGAGCAATGGTTATGGAATTGGCGTGGGAGTGAATGCACACATTTGGTCGGAGCACAATTATTTTGAAAAATGCGTGTACCCTTCGCAGTTTTACGACAACACAGCAAACCCCGGCTACATTATCGACAACGGAAGCCATTTCGTACAAAGCGGAAACATGCTTACCAGGCCTGATGGTTTGGTGTGGGACCCATCCGATTATTATGATTATGAACTCGACCCGGCCGACGAAGTGAAGGAAATCGTTATGGCCAATGCAGGCACCGGAGATAATACCACCAGCATTGCTGACGGATTGCAACTCAACGGCCAGCTCGAGTTGAGCAACTTCCCCAACCCGTTTAGCGAGTTTACCACCCTGGTGTTTGAAATGCCTGAAGCAGGCAAGGTACGCATCAGCCTTTTCGACATTACCGGAAGAAAAATTAGTGAAATTGCCAACGAGCATCGCCTGGCAGGAAAAAACGAAATCAGACTGCAACGTAACGGACTCAGAAGAGGAATCTACCTTATCAGCCTTGAATTTAAGGGAAGAATTATCACAAAAAAACTGGCTGTACACTAATACAGCCAAACACTGCTGGATTAATAAAATAATTAGCCAACATAAAAAAGAAAACGATGTTGAACTTTTTGAAAAGGATTAGCCTGATCGCCCTGGCCACTGGATTGCTGGTTTCATGCAACTCCGGCACTGAAAAGCTGCAGAACCCTGCATCAGATCAGCCCTGGCACATTCTTATGCTGGAAGCCGAAATGCACCGCAACCCGGAAGCCTGGATGCTCGATTTTGAAAGCAAGCCCAAATGGAATTACACCCACGGCCTGGTTTTAATGGCAGCCCACAAAGTTTGGGAAGAAACCGGCGATCAACGTTACATGGATTACATAAAAGCCTACTATGATGATATGATCGATGCAGAGGGAAATATTTTGCATAATTTCAGCCTGAAAAATTACAACATCGACCATATAAAGCCAGGCATCAATCTGTTTGACCTGTATGCTGAAACTGGCGATGCGCGTTATCTTACTGCCCTGCAAACCCTCAGGGAGCAGCTTCGCACCCATCCGCGCACTAACGAAGGCGCATTCTGGCATAAGAATGTTTATCCCCATCAGTTATGGCTCGACGGGGTATATATGAACACTCCGTTCTATTCCCGCTATGGAAAGGTTTTTAATGAGCCTGAAAACTTCGACGATGTGCTGGTTCAGATTACCCAGGTTTACGAAAAAACCCTGGACACCAACACTGGCCTGCTTTACCATGCATGGGACGAAAGCCGCGAACAAGCCTGGGCCAATCCTGTAACCGGACATTCGCCCAACTTCTGGGGCAGGGCCATGGGCTGGTATGCCATGGCACTAGTCGATGTGCTCGATTATTTCCCCACCGATCATGCTGGCCGCAATGAGATCACCCAAATCCTGAACAACCTCATGGATGCCTTGCTGGCATTCCAGGATCAGGAAACCGGCCTTTGGTACCAGGTGGTAGACCAGGGCAATCGCGAAGGCAATTACCTGGAAGCCTCCGTTTCGTGCATGGTGGCTTATACCTTAACCAAGGCGGTAAACAATGGATACCTCGGCCCCGAATATATGGGCCCTGCCCAAAAAGCCTTGCAGGGAATCCTCGACAAACTGGTGAGCTATGATGCGGATGGATACGTGAACCTGAACCAGATTTGCGGTGTGGCAGGCTTGGGAGGAAACCCCTATCGCGATGGCTCTTACGAATATTACATCAACGAAATTATCCGCAGCAACGACCCCAAAGGCGTTGGTCCTTTTATGCTCCTGAGCATGGAAATGGAAAAAGCCGGACTGCACCTGGCAAAGCAATAAATGCTTTGCCAGTCTTTTGTATAATACCTAATTAAATACTAACCCTAACCCAAACCATTATGAAGAAAAAAATCTACACTATTTCAATTGCAAAGCGCTTAACGGCTCTCTTGTTTTTAGTGGCCGTTTGCTCCTTTGGTGCATTGGCACAAAGCTGGACCGTTTACGATGCCGGTGTTTTGCCAAATGCTGCAAACCCTGTTTTTTCTGCATCCAGCGGCACTTTTTCGGCTGATGAAAACATGATCATTGATGATCCTTCTATTGAAGGAAACAGCTTGCTGTGGATGGAAGTCCCCGGCAAAGCTGATGGCCCCACAACCCAGACTCAATATTATTGGAGAATGAATTTTGCCAGTCTTGGAGTTGATGTTACCAACCTTACCGTGGTAATGCGCGTAAAGGGTCACCCTGGCAGGGATATGGCCATGGACCTCGACATGCATTACAATGACATTCGATCGAGAGTAACATTGCATACCGAAACGAACCTGGCCAGGATCAGAAATGGCTCAGGAACTGACACACCCCTCGATGTTGATCTGACTGAGTGGAATATTTACAGGTTTGTAATGAGCGCAACCGAAACCAAACTGTATGTTAATGAAGATGCTACCCCGGTCATGGTGTTTACACCTGCAGCCGCTGCAAGTTCAAACAAACATTTCCGCTTTGGCGATGGGGACTCTGGAAATGACTTTGGTGCAGATATCGACTGGATAATCTGGGACGTTACAGGCGATTATGCACCCAATGAGGGCTTGCCCATTCCGGCTGAACTTCTTCCCGGCGATCCGGAACCAACAAACTGGACCATTTACGACGCCAGCGTGCTGCCCAATGCGTTTGTTCCGAATTTCGTAACTGCCAGTGGGTCATTCGTCGAAACTGAAAATATTATCATTAATGACCCAGACATCCCTGGAAATAAATTGCTGTGGATGGACATTAACGGCAATCCTTCCCAAACTCTATTATGGCGAATGAACTTCGTCAGTCATGAAATTCTGGTTGACGACCTCACCATAGTAAAGCGCGTAAAAGGCCACCCTGAACGCGACATGGCCCTTGACCTGGACATGGATTACAATGGCATACGCACAAGGGTAACTATTCACAGCACTTACGGAGGCGCGGACAACGTGGCAAGGATAAGAAATGGCACAGGTTCAACCGGAAGTACCGTTGAACTCCCGGTCGACGTGCTCGAATGGAATACCTACCGTTTTGCCATGAATGCCACCGAAACAAAGGTTTACATTAACGAAGACCCGGATCCTGTTATAGTAATTACTCCCGCCGTTGCCGGCACAAACCGCCACTTCCGTTTTGGCGATGGCGACAGCAGCGCTTCATTTGGCGCTGACATCGATTGGGTAATCTGGGATGTAACGGGTTCATTCGCACCCGGTGAGGGAAGCCCCTTACCCGACTTCAGCTACACCCCGGGCTCTGATGCAAGTTTGGCCGATATTCTTGCTGATGGCGAACCTATCGCAGATTTCGACCCGGCAGTTTATAATTACGAGCTGGTGCTGCCCACCGGCACTACTAATGTTCCGGTAATCACGGCAGTTGCAACCGACCCCGCTGCAACACTCGACATTACGCAAGCCGATGCCATTCCCGGCACCGCCACCATTGAAGTAACTGCCGAGAACGGATTTACTGCAAGGACTTATACTGTTGATATTCGTCTGGTTTCAACCGATGCAACCCTGGAAGAAATCCATGTAAATGGTGAGCCTTTGGAAGGCTTCGATTCCGACATCCTTGCCTACACTGTTCAACTGCCCATTGAAACGACTACAGAAATTCCCGTTGTGGCAGCTGTTGCAACCGACGAAAATGCGGGGGTGGCCATCACACAAGCCACGGAAATAGAAGGCAGTGCCACAATTCTTGTAACCGCTGAAGATGGCACAACACAACTTACCTACGTGCTGAATTTCGTGCTGGTTTCAGTCGATGCTACTCTATCCGACCTCATGGTCGATGGCACCACCATCGACGGCTTTGACCCGGAAGTGACCGAATACATTTATTTGCTGCCTGTTGGCACCACTGAAATTCCGCAAGTAAGTGCAACGGCAAACAACGAAAACGCAACGATGGTTATCACCCAGGCTGTTGCTTTGCCAGGAGAGGCTTCTGTGGTTGTTACTGCTGAAGATGGCGAAACTGAGTTAACCTATATCGTGTATTTCCTGAGCGGATCGGACGACGCCACACTGGCAGACCTGCTCGTTGATGGGGTAACCATCCCTGGTTTTGATCCGGAAGTTATCAACTACGAATATGTTGTGTCTGCAAGCACTATTGATGTTCCGGTTGTTTCAGCTGTTGCAAGCGATGAAAACGCCGAAGTGGTCATTGTTCAGGCCGATGACATTCCCGGCACAGCAACCATTTCCGTTACTGCTGAAGATGAATTCACCGTATTGGTTTATACAGTGCATATCAGGTATATTTCGAACGACGCCAGCCTTGAGCACATAATGGTGGATGGAAAAGCCATTCCCGGTTTTGACCCTGAGGAGTTAAATTACTCTATTAATATGCCGCACGGCACGGTGCTCGTTCCCCTGGTTACTGCCATTGCAGCCGATATGAGTGCCACAGTAGCAATTACCCAGGCCACCCAGATTCCGGGTGTGGCAGAAGTTGAAGTTACGGCCGAAGATGGCGTTGCCACCCTTACCTATACTATCCAGCTTAATGAAGCCGATTACGACTGGCGTTACTACGATGCCAGCGTGCTTCCCAATGAGCATGTGCCTACCTTCAATCCGAGCAATGTGGGCGGATCGGGTGGAACAAATACCATCGTAGCTGATCCCCAAGATGATTCCAATAGGTTCCTTGAGCTTATTACGATAGAAAATGGCGACAACCACATGTGGGCCACCGCGCTTCAGGAAGAAACCCCGGCGGTAACCCTGGTTATGAAAGTGAAGGCTGCCAACGATGTGGCAAGAAGGGTAGTTGAACTTGATGTACACCACAATGGCATTCGCGAACGCATGTATATCAACCGCGAGTCTAACCGCGTGCGTCTTAACGAAGGCATTGGCGGAGGTGACGGCGGCGAAATTGAAGCTCCCGAAGGTGTGAACCTGAGCGACTGGAACATTTACAGGCTTACCAAGGAAAGCAACTCCACCAAGCTTTACCTGAACGAAAATCCGGAGCCCATTGCTGTTGGTAACACGACCACTTCAACAACCAACCAATATTTCCGCTTTGGCGATGGCAACGGCTCGCATAATGCCGCAGTATTGATGGATTGGATCGTATGGGACGAAACCGGTGCCTATGCACCCGGAGAAGGATTGTTTATCCCTGCAAAGGTGGTAACCCCCGACTGGGATGCCAGCCTGACCGAACTGCTGGCCGATGGCGTGCTGATCGAAGGCTTTGACTCCCAGATAACTGATTACGAGTTTGTTTACACCGAAGAGCCCGCCGACATTCCTGTTATTTCGGCCGTGCTGAGCAACCCCGATGCCACCCTGGTGGTAACCCAGGCCGATGAATTCCCGGGAGTGGCTACAGCAGAAGTAACGGCAGTAAACGGATTTACTGTATGGACATACACTGTGACCTTCAGGTACATCTCATCGGATGCCACACTGTCTGACATTTTGGTAAACAATGTGTCCCTCGAAGGCTTTGATCCTGATGTAACGGATTACGCCGTGGTATTACCCGCCGGAACAACAGCCATCCCCGTGGTGGATGCTGTGGCCAACGATGCCAATGCCGAAATCGATATCACCCAGCCTGCCGAAGTGGAAGGCACAGCCACCATCCTGGTAACTGCCGAAGATGGCTCTGAACTGACTTACACCCTCAATTTTAGTTTGTTTGACGATACCAGCATTTCTTCGCCTGAGGTACCCGGCCTGCGCCTGTACCCCAACCCTGCCACCACACAGCTCACCATTGGCTGGGGCGGCAATGCTTCAGAAGCTTATGTGGAAATCATCAGTCTCACCGGGCAGGTTCTCTATAGCACCCGTCTGGAGTCGCACACTGAAACAATTGGCGTAAGCAACCTGCAGCAGGGTACTTACATTATCAGAATCACTGCCGGACAGCAGCGCAGCAGCCGACTGTTTATGAAGCAATAAACCAAACCAAAAGCCGGAAGCTGCCAAAAAAAGCACAGCTTCCGGTTTATAAATTTTAAAACAATGACAGCCAGATCATTCAATGCAATGCTCTTCATAACCATAGTGGTTTTCCTGGCCGGGTCCTGCTCAAGGGGCCCGGCTAAGGAAGCCGCTGAGGTTTCATGGGAGACTATGGAAGAAATTTTATCTGAAATTGTTGCTCCCATATTTCCCAATGCCGTTTATGATGTGACCGAATTTGGTGCCGTCGGCGATGGTGAAACCCTGTCGACCGAAGCCATCAATGCAGCCATCATAGCCTGCTCAGAAGCCGGAGGCGGCATGGTAATGATTCCGGAGGGCGACTACCTTACCGGGGCCATTCACCTTAAATCCAATGTCAACCTGCATCTTTCTGAAGGGGTAGTGCTGAAATTCAGTCGAAACCCCGAAGACTTCCTGCCAATGGTGTTTACCCGCTGGGAAGGGGTTGAACTTTTCAACTACTCCCCTTTTGTGTATGCCTATGAGCAGCAAAATGTGGCCATTACCGGGCAAGGCACTCTCGACGGACAAGCAACTTCAGAGCATTGGTGGTACTGGAAAGGCCCCTGGAGCCGCGCCACCTGGGAAATCGTTCCTGAGAACCAGGTAGAAGCCCGCGACAGGCTCATAGAAATGGCAGAAAACGGGTTGCCGGTCGAAGAACGGCAGTTTGGCGCCGGCCATTACCTCAGGCCAAACTTCGTGCAGTTTTACAAATGCCAGAATATCCTCATGGAAGGCATTACCATTATCAACTCCCCCATGTGGGTCATTCACCCGGTGCTATCCGAAAACATCACTATTTCAAATGTTTCGGTGATCAGCCACGGGCCCAACAACGATGGCTGCAATCCTGAGTCGAGCCGCAACATCCTTATACAGGACAGCTACTTTGACACGGGCGACGACTGCATCGCCATCAAGTCGGGTCGAAATGCCGACGGACGCCGCCTTAATGTACCCTCCGAAAACATCATAGTGCGTCGCTGCACCATGCGCGATGGGCACGGTGGCGTGGTGATGGGCAGCGAAATTTCGGGCAGCGTGCGCAACGTTTTTGCCGAAGACTGCATTATGGACAGCCCCAACCTCGACCGCATCATTCGCATTAAAACCAATTCCATCAGGGGTGGGGTGATCGAAAACATTTTCGTGCGCAACATCAACGTGGGAAGGGTTCGCCAGGCCATACTGCATATCGACTTCGACTACGAAGAAGGCGATGCCGGGGCGTTTACACCCCTGGTGCGCAACATTCACCTCGACAACATCACCAGCCAGAGCAGCGACCGGGCCATTTTCATCAATGCCTATGAACGTGCTCCCGTAACCGGGGTTTATATTAAAGACTGCACCTTTAACGGGGTGGAGAAAGACAACCTGATCAATAACGTGGAAGACCTGGTGCTGGAAAACGTGACCCTCAACGGAGAACCCATGCCGGGCCTCTCTCCTGAATAAATATCGAATGGCCTCGTTTGAAGGTCGGTTTTTTTTATTTGTTCTTTTTTTGGAGGTTTTTGGTTAACTTTCAGGGTCCATTTAAACCATGGGCCCTGATTTTTTTACCCATGATAAAAATTGTTGCCGATAATAAAATCCCTTTCCTGGCTGGTGTACTTGAAAAGGTTGCCAAAGTCGAATATTTGCCGGGAGCAAAGATCAGCCGCGAGCATTTGCTCGATGCCGATGCACTGATAGTGCGTACCCGCACCCTTTGCAATGCCCATTTGCTCGAAGGCACTTTTGTGAAATTCATCGCTTCGGCTACCATTGGCCACGACCACATTGATAAGGAATATTGCCGCCAAAAGGGAATTGTCTGGGTTAACGCTCCCGGATGCAATGCCGGTTCTGTGGTGCAGTATGTATCGTCGGCAATGGCACATATTTTTTTGCAAAAAGATTACCCTTTCGGGGAAATAACCCTGGGGGTGATTGGTGCCGGCAATGTGGGAAGCCGACTGGTAAAAGTGGCCCAAACCCTTGGACTGAAAACCCTGGTGAACGATCCGCCACGGGCTCGTAAAGAAGGCCCGGAAGATTTTTGCAACCTGGAAGAGCTGCTCGAAAAGGCCGACATTATCAGCCTGCATGTGCCACTGAATATGGACGGCCCCGACAAAACCCTTCACATGGCAGACGCCCGATTTTTCAGCAGGATGAAAGCAGGCGCCTGGTTCATAAACACCTCCCGTGGAGAGGTTGCAGAAACAGGAGCTTTGAAAAATGCCATAAGTTTAGGAAAACTGGCAGGCGCAATCATCGATGTGTGGGAAAACGAGCCCGACATTGACCGGGGGCTGCTCAATCTGGTTTCCATTGCCACACCCCATATCGCCGGATATTCGGCCGACGGTAAGGCCAATGGCACCAGCATGAGCGTGCAAGCCATCAGCCGATTCTTCAATCTGGGCCTCGACCATTGGAAACCAAAGACCATCCCGCTCCCTGCCAAACCACTGCTATGCCTTTCCGCGAAAGCGAAAACTAAAAAAGAAATATTCTGCGAGCTGAGCCAGCAGGCGTACGACATTTATGCCGACGACCAAACCTTGCGCCATTCGCCCGAAACTTTCGAAAAACAACGCGGCGACTACCCCATACGACGGGAACCGCATGCGCTAAGCGTCGCAACTCATGATCTGAAAAAGGAACATGTGGATTTTATCCAGGCCCTGGGATACAAACTTTAGGGGCTAGGGATCAGGGATTGTTAATTATCAATTGTTAACCCCGCTCATCCTCAAATCAAAAAAACATCAAATCTTCCCAACTTCCTAACTTCTCAACTTCAATTAATCTTCCCTTTTTCGCAGGAATGCAAACAGATAAAGGCTGAAAACGGCTGAAGTGCTCAATTGAATAAGCAGCGGTGTGCTGATGAGGCTGTCACCGGGCAATACGGTGAGTATGGCCACATATTTAAGGCCGTAGTAAAAAATCTTGCTGAGCCAGATGCTCAGGAAAATTGCCGGCAGGACGTGAATGCGTTTCACAAGGAAATAAAACAGGGCCACATTCACCACCAGTTCGGCCGAAATAAGCATGGTTTTTACCAGCACCGGGTGGGCCGAAATCAGAAATGAGAACAACGGAAGGGTTAATGCCAGCAGGTAGGCGTTTTTGCGGTTGGTATGCACCAGGGCAAGCACCAGCATTAAACGCATGGGTTCAATAAGATAAAGCTTAATACTGAGCATGTGCGAAATGGCCGGAAGAAAATAAATAAAAGCCAAAGCAAAAACATCAAGAACGGCGGGCTTTACGTAAGTCTTCCAGGAAACGGTGCTGATGTTGGCGGTTGCTGACATGTTAATATCTAAATTTGTTGTTTATTTAAAATCATTATAAATAAAGCCTTTCAGGGGCGTTTACAGGCGTAAAAATAAGAAATTTTGGCCTGAAATGATATTTTTGCGGTTACAAAAGCAATTCAAAAGAAAGGCATTGAAATGGACAGGCGCAGTTTTATCAGAAAAGGATTTATTTATTCGGCACTTTCGGGACTTTACAGCTCTGCAATTGGGCGTATTCCCTTGCTTTCGGCACAGCGGCCCGCCACCCAGGCCACGGGCAATTACGACCTGGTGGCTGTTCGCGGCGGCGAGCCCGTAGCCATGTATCGCAGGGCCATGCAGGAGATGGGTGGCATACAACGCTTTGTGAAACGAGGGCAGCGCGTGGTGGTGAAGCCCAATATTGGCTGGGATGTTCCGCCCGAGCGGGCCGGAAACACCAACCCCGACCTGATTGGCGCCATTGTGAAAGACTGCCTTGATGCCGGCGCCAGCCGGGTGTTCGTGTTCGACAACACCTGCGACAACTGGCAACGATGCTACCAGAACAGCGGCATAGAAGATGCGGTGCGCCGTGCGGGCGGGCAGATCGTGCCCGGAAACCTGGAGCGCTACTACCACGATGTGGAGATACCCGGTGCACGCCGTCTTAAAACGGCCAAGGTGCATGAGCAAATTCTCGAAGCCGACGTGTTCATCAACGTGCCCGTGCTAAAGCATCATGGCTCCACCACGGTAACCGTGGCAATGAAAAACCTGATGGGCGTGGTTTGGGACCGCCGCTTCTGGCACCGAAACGACCTGCACCAGTGCATTGCCGATTTCTGCCTGTATCGAAAGCCCGATCTGAACATAGTGGATGCTTACCTGGTAATGACACAGAATGGTCCGCGCGGCACCTCAACAGCCGATCTTACCCTAAGAAAAAGCTTGCTGGTATCGACCGATATTGTTGCAATAGATGCTGCCAGCACCCTGATTTTCGGCACCCAACCCGAAAACATCGGGCACATTAAGATCGCCTCCGAGATGAATATTGGCCAAATGAACCTGGACAGGCTCAACATCAAGCGCGTTGCCATTTAAAACCCAGCCAAGCATGAAACTTCGACACCTGAAAAAGATCAGGATCGCCCTGTCACTGGCCATTTTTTTATTCTTGCTTATTTTCTTTCTGGGCATTGAATCGGGCCTGCTCAATCCGGTATCGAATTTTCTTTTGCGCCTGCAGCTCATCCCTTCCATATTGCGTTTCCTGGCCTTGTTTTTCACCATTTCGGGGCTGGGATTTTTGCTTGTACTGGGGCTCACCTTTCTTTTCGGCCGGGTATACTGCTCGTCCATTTGCCCCATGGGCACGCTGCAGGATATGATTATTGCCCTGGCGCGGCCATTCCGAAAAAAGAAAAACAGGAAATTTACTTACTCGGGCAACCAGAAAAATATTTTGCGCTACAGCGTCTTAGGAGCAACGATTGTATTCTGGTTTTTTGGCAGTCTTTTCCTGGTGAATCTCCTCGACCCCTATTCGAACTTCGGAAAGATATCGGTCAGTTTTTTCCAACCAGCGTTTATTTTCCTGAACAACAAACTGGCTTTTTTCCTGGAGCGTTTTCATATCTATTCGGTGGCACCGTTGGAAGTTAAAACCCTCCCGCTTTATGTGATAATGGTTTCGGCCACTATTTTCCTCACCATAGGCATTATGTCGGTATTGCGTGGCAGGCTTTTTTGCAACACCCTTTGCCCGGCCGGCGCAATGCTTAGCCTGGTAGCCCACAAGCAGTATTACAAAATTACTTTCAACGACGGGGCATGTACCCTTTGCGGGAAATGTGAACGGGTATGTAAGGCCGAATGCCTTAACAGCCGCACCAAAGTAATTGATCACAGCCGCTGTGTGAGCTGTTTTAATTGCTTCACTGCCTGCACCAACGATGCCCTTTTTTACAGCCATCAAAAAGCAGTTCCGGCCATGGTTGCCACGAACACCCCTGCCGCCAGCCCCGGAAAGCGACAGTTTTTGCTCGCAATGGCAGGCGGAGCCTTGTCGATCCCCCTGCTGAAAAATGTCAGCCTTGCCCAGGGCTACAGCAAGCCCGGTTTGGTTCCCACCGGAACGGCAAGCCCGGTAACGCCCCCCGGAGCTATCAGCTACGAACATTTTACCAGCAATTGCATTGCTTGCTACCTGTGCGTAGGAGCTTGCCCGAAAAACGTCATCGTACCCTCGTTTTTCGATTATGGGTTGAATGGCTTTATGCAACCCAAACTCGACTACCACAGAAGTTTCTGTAATTTCGACTGTGTGAAATGTACCGAGGTTTGCCCCACCGGTGCCATTACCAAACAAACACCCGAGGAGAAGCAGAAAATCCAGATCGGGGTGGCCCGCTTTATGCAGGAAAGTTGCATCGTTACGATAGACCGCACCGACTGCGGCGCCTGCTCCGAGCACTGCCCCACCAAGGCAGTGCATATGGTAGAATGGGAAGGCCTGAGGCTGCCCGAAGTTACACCCGACCTGTGCGTGGGCTGCGGCGCCTGCGAATATGCCTGCCCCACCGAGCCGTATAAGGCCATTTATGTGGAAAGCAACCTGGTGCACCTGGAAGCCCGGCCCATTGAAGAAAGCGACGGGCCGCAGCAACAGGTTCTTGACGATTTTCCATTCTGATCAGGAAGAGATACCAAAGCCCAGGGCCAGCAGTGCTGCCAGCACAATGGCATACACCAGTATGCCCAAAAAGGAGGCTTGTAGAAACAGCCGTGTTTTCATACCAAAAAGCTTGACGGTGGCTGCAATCACCCACACTCCAATCCAGGGAGTGAGCAAGGCCGTAAACCAAAAACCATGGTTGTTGAGTTTTTTGCTAACCTTATCGGAGGCCAGGCCTTGCAGCCAGCGGCCAATCCTTCCGCGACCAGCAATCTGCCCATAAAAAGAGGTAACGAGGACGGCTGGAAGGAAGTTCCCAAAAACACTCCAGAAAACCACCGATACCGGGTCGAGCCCCATAGCCAGGCCCGAAGGCACCGCAACATAAATCTCGGCAAGGGGG
Source organism: Bacteroidales bacterium (assembly GCA_019429365.1). Lineage (GTDB taxonomy): Bacteria > Bacteroidota > Bacteroidia > Bacteroidales > UBA7960 > UBA7960. The sequence goes on from JAHYJD010000006.1 coordinate 50,905, forward strand.
AAAAAACCTATAAACCAAACCGAAAAGGCTTTTGCGAAATAGGAAAACATTGCGCTGATTTCAAACAAGTGGCAAAAGTACACAACATTCCTTCCCCCGAAAGGGAAAAAGCATGAAAAACAGGCCCTGATTGGCGGTCAGCATGGTTCTATTTTTCTGTTATTCATTTCACAATTATGGGATAATCATTACCTTTGCTGTGCGTCGGATGTAACAAAATTTCTCAAACAATTCTTTTTTCCATGAATAAAACGCTGAAGATCAGAGACCTCACTTTACGCGATGGACAGCAGTCGCTTTTTGCCACCCGTATGACCCAGGCCCAGGTCGACCGGGTACTCCCCTTCTACAAAGACGCCGGATTTTACGCCATGGAGGTTTGGGGCGGTGCAGTACCCGACTCGGTAATGCGTTACCTCAATGAAGATCCATGGGAAAGGCTCGAAAAGATCAAGGCAAGCATAGGCGACACCTCCAAACTGACCGCTCTTTCGCGCGGACGCAACCTGTTTGGGTACAACCCTTACCCCGACTCGGTGATAGAGGGCTTTAACCGCAACGCCGTAAAGTCGGGAATCGACATCATGCGCATTTTCGACGCCCTGAACGACACCAGCAATATGGTTTCGACCATTAAGTATGTGAAGGAAAATGGCGGCATTGCCGACTGCACCGTATGCTATACCGTAGATCCGAAATTCAGAAAAAGAGACCACCTGAAAGGACTGCTCCAGGGAAAACTGCTTCCCGGAAAGGTCTTTACCATTGAGTATTTTGTAAGAAAAGCCCAGGAGTTGGAAAAGATGGGCGCCGACATGATTACCATCAAAGACATGGCCGGCCTTATCCCCCCGGTCAAGTCGGGCATCATCATTAAACTTATGAAGGAAGAAGTGGGTATTCCAATTAACTTCCACACCCACTCCACCCCCGGCTATGGGCTGGCCTCGGTACTCACCGCCATCCTGAACGGGGTGGACATTGTCGACACCTGCATGCTAAACTTTGCTGGCGGCCCTGCAGGTCCATCGTTCGAAATTGTACAAATTTTCTGCAATAAGCTGGGCATAGACACCGGCGTTAACCTTGAGGCTGTTGTAAAAATAAACAGGGAACTGAAAGAAATCCGCAAGGAACTTGCTGATTTCGACACCTACCAGATTTTTCCGATGGATTTCGACATCACAAAAGACAAGCTGCCCAAAGAAATTGACGCCCTGTTCGATAAGGCCATTGAGCTGGCACGCGAGCGCAAGGAGCGGGAGTTGCTGGTTACCACCCAGGCCATTGAACAATACTTCAAGTTTCCGCCACCCAACGAAAACGTACGCACAGCCGAGATTCCCGGCGGTATGTATACCAATATGCTGGCCCAGCTCAAGCAGCTGAAGCTTGAAAAACTGCTTCCCAGGGTGCTGGAAATCATTCCAACCGTTCGGCTTGCTGCAGGCTGTCCTCCCCTTGTTACCCCAACCAGCCAGATCGTTGGTGTGCAGGCCGTAAACTGCATTATTGATGAAAACAATGGAAAACCATTCTATACCACAAACTCGGTGCAGTTTGTAAATTTAGTAAAAGGCCTTTACGGAAAGACACCCATCCCGGTTGAACCTTCCTTCAGAAAGCAAATTACCGGCTCACCGAAAGAGACGCCATACAACCCCAAAGATTACAAAAAGCAGGACAATCCGGTATTGGAAGAGTTTGGCGGCGTGCAACTGGCCCAAAACGAAAAAGAGGAATTGCTGCTCGAATTGTTCCCTTCAGTTGCCACCACCTTCCTGTCGAACCGCATTGAACAGCGCCACCTTGCAGAGATCAGAGCCATACAGGAAGAAAAACGCCGCAAGTACGAAGCCGAAAAAGCAGTATACGAAAACCTTTCAGAAGAAGAAAAAGAAAAACGCCTGCTCGAAGGACTTTATAATTACAAGTGGACCACTTTTAACGAAGAAGAGTAATAAAAAAACGTTTCAAATTAATTGATTGTCAAGTATTCTGCATGCATCAATCAGAAAAGAAATAACTACCACAACTGGCTTTTTTTGCCGTAGAAGAAAATAAAATGGGTCGCTACCTTTCGGCATCGACCCATTTTATTTTATCCAAGAAATTATACGCTAATAGTTAACCTATCTTGCAATCAGTATTCGAGTGGTAAAGATATCACCGTTTACTGATTTCAACCTTACCAGATAGAAACCTTGTTTCAAATTTGAAACATTAAGCTGGTAATTATTCTGGTTAACTTCAGCCCTATACATTATTTGCCCGGTTGCATTAAAGAGTTCAATTTCCCTGATATTCTCACCGCTCATGAAAAACATGAAATCGGATGCGGGATTTGGGAAAATCTTTAGTTGGTCTTCCCAAATATCGGGAACAGAAACCGTAGACTGGAAAATGGCAATGAGTGTAATATCTGCGGAAATAGTAATCTCATTTTCAGCTACCTCTGAAACAATATTTTCATCTGCATCTGTCCAGTTCACGAAAATAAAACCATCGTTTGGAACTGCATTTACCGTTACGGTCGTACCAGCGATGTATGTACCAGCCCCACTTACAGTACCTGACTCTTCAGGTTGAACAAGCAGGGTAAGGGTGTACATGGGTAAGCCGGTAACTTCAAGGGTAACAGGTACAATAACCAGTCCTTCATTAATGGAATTGTTATTGATCCTGATGTTGGCTGTGTAAGTTCCGGGCTCAAGGTCTGTGGCATCGAAGCTTACGGTAACAATCTGACTTTGATCTTCCTCAACGCTACCTGTTACAGGATTAATGGTAAGCCATTGTGCCCCACCATACTGCAACCTGGCGCGAATATTCCAGTTTCCGTTCAGACCATAATCTGAGAGATGTTCCCATTGGGCCGGATCCTGTGTAAGCAGATTACCATCCAAAATGGCCGGGCCCCCATCAATTCCTAAAACATAAACACCTGCATTGTGGGTAATCATGAAACCAACCCAAAGATCGGCACCACTAACATGCAGATCATCATCCAGCTCTACGGTATTCCAGGTGGCTTCCTGCGGTGTAAATACCTGTTCATGTAAAAGGGCACCGGGAGTTGTGGTTGTACCTGCATCCCAAATCATAAGTTTAATTTCAGTTGGAACAACTCCTATATAAACATCAACTGATTCAAGCAAATATCCGCCAAAAGGAGCCACCATTTGTGAGGGATAACGGGCTGCACCATAAAAGGTACCACCGGCATTAAGTCCGATAGCATCTACATTGGCGCCATCGTAATTCAGAATTACGTCATTTTTATCATTGGCTTTGCTCGCAGGATGGAAACCATCGGTACCTTCCTTTTTGTCAAGTTGCAGATTTCCTCTATCAGCAAATTTTGTTCTGCCTACAGGTACTTCCTGTACTTTTGCATCATCAACCACATACTGAATAACTGCATTGTAAGTAAGGGTACCATCGCCTGCATTTGCAATTTCAAAAGTTTGTTCTGAAGTTTCACCCATTTCCAGGTTTTCGGTCAGATTTAAAGGATCAACTTCAATTACGGGCTGAGCCGGAGCAAAGTCAATCATAAAACTTACATTATTGCCATCACGGTCGATACCGGCGCCGATGAAGCGGTTGCCATCACCCGAAACACCACTGATAGCGTAGAAAGTCCAGTCGGCTGAATCAAACCAGCCACGGTTAACAGCGTAATCATTGAAGGTGGTTAATGTTCCGCTGGGATTCCTTACAAAAGCTCTTCTTAGGTCAGGAAACGGAGGAAAGCCTTCGGCAGTAAAACCAAAAACCCAACCATCATTAGTAACTGCAGCGGGGTTGATGCTGCCAGGATTGAGAGTATTTTCAAAATAAATGGTTGCACCGGTATTGGAATTCCAGAGAAAACCTTCGCCTGCCCTGGTTCCGGTAACATACGACCCGTTTGGAGAAGCTGCATTTGCTTCGCCCCCAGCAGTTTGATCAATAAAGATTACTTCATTGTTATACCAAATCAGCGGTGAGCGGCTAGCACCTGATGTTACTCCCCAGCCAAAAACAACTTCACCATTGGCATTAATACCATTGGGGCGGTTACCCTCGGGCAATGAAGGATGGACGCCAATATTATCATAACCATCTTCTTCTGTCCAGCTGAAGGCTTTGTATTGGTAAGGAGGAGAATACTGCATACCCACAATTTTTCCATCAGATGATATTCCCCATCCGTTATTATAATCCGTCATAAAAAACTCGGGGACTGCAGGGTTCATTCCCAAAAATTCAAAATCGGTATGATCGGGGCTCCAGCGACCTGTAACCTGCACCGGGTTTCCATTATACAACAAATCAGGATCGTTGTAGGTTACAACCACCTCGCCTGAATTTGAAACACCGTTAACATCTGCTGTAATATTCATTACTCCGGTTGCTTCTGACCAATAATAGCCCGACTGCCCGCCAAAGGGTGTTCCAACTACATGTTGTCCGTTTTCGGAAATGGCTATCGGGAAAGTATATGCATTTTGTAAAACAACCAGGTTTACAGGAGCTACATCAATAACATTCATTGTAACCGGAATGGTAACTTCGGGATTTTCAGCATCATTGGAAGTAAGCGTAATGTTGGCTGAATATGAACCAAAATCCAGACCCATACCATTAAAAGTGAGATTAACGATTTGAGATGAATTACCTGCAACAGAACCTGTAACCGGATCAATGGTCAGCCAGCCATCTTCATCAATGTATTCCACTTCAACCTCAAAGTTAAGAGCACCAATACCTTCATTATGAATGTTGATCCTGTTGGTGGATGTGCCGGTTTGGGATACTGACTGTTGAATTTCTTGCGGTATAATCACCATCACAGGATCAGTATCAAGCTCTTCGCCCAATGCAATATCATCTACGAACCAGTAGTGAGCATAATCCCCTTCATAACGAAAAGCGATATAAATATCTTGACCCGCATAATCTTCCAGATCAATAATTACCTGAACCCACTGGTTGGTTACTTCGGCAACTGTCCATACTTCCACATACTCATTATCAGCGGGGTCAGGACTTCCGGAACTAACCAGTACGCTGTTTTTGCCATAGTAAAATGCATCGCCATTGAAATTCCAGAAAGTTAAAAAGAAAAATCCTTCTGTTGGCATACTGATTTGGGGTGTTACCAGCCAGCCATCCTGGAAACCTGAAGCATAGTAGTGTAAAGCTGATTGTGAACCATCCGGTGTGTGATTGTTATTATCAGTGATTTCCCAGGTTGCATCTCCTGCCTGATTGTATATTGTCCAACCCGTTGGAATTGCATCACTACCTTCAAAATCTTCAGTAAAAGGGTAATCGGTTTCAGTTTGCTCAGCCTGTTTTCTAAAAATATATCCTTGTGATGCACCTGCAATAAGAGCACCATTGGGCAGCAACTGGAGTTCATAAATAGCCTGCTGGTGAGTTCCTTCGGAGAAATCATTTTCCCATGTGCTACCACCATTAGTAGTTTTCCAGATCTGCTCGGGAGTACCGACCATATACATGGTATTATCGTCAACCTTTGCAACATCTCGCCAGAGGGGATAACCACCGGCAATAGTATGCTGTGTCCAGTTATCACCCCCATCGGTGGTTTTCAGATACATACCATCCTCACTGAGTGCAATACCATTATTTTCATCGAAAAAGCGGATTCCTGTAATCACAAACTGATTTTGATGGTACTGAGTTGTCCATGTAAGGCCACCATCGATTGTTTTCATAATCCTGCTCATGCCCACTGCAAAATAAATATCGCCTCCCATATGAATACTCGACCATACTATTGAAGGAGTTATTCCACCCTGGGTCCATGTTACACCACCATCATTGGTAATATAAACATGATCTGTAAGAGGAAATACAATTCCGTTGTTTTCATCCTTGAAAATTACTTCATAAAACATTTCGGGTGCTGGTGTAACACCAATATCTATGGTTGTCCATGTTTGGCCGCCGTCAGTAGTTTTTCCGAAATATCCGCTGAATCCAACAACATACCCTGTATTAACTGTAGGAAAACTCATACCTTCGATACCCTGGTTATTGCCTGTCCACATTGATGTCCAGGTGTCCCCACTGTCGGTGGTTTTAATAACAATACCATTGCCGTTCCATGTTACATGCCCGCCAGCAGCATATCCTATCTGGCTTTGGTTCTCAGGAAACTCCATTGATGTGTAAATATAATTGTAACCTGAGAAGTACTTTTCCCATTCCTGGGCATTGACAAATCCCGCGCTAATAACAAAAAGTGCAGCAATAATCAATCTTTGTAATTTTGCTTTCATCATTTATCTGGTTTTAGTTAAAAAATTGCCTTATGAGGCGAATCTGGTTTAGTTATTAAAGCTTGATAACCATTCATTCAAATATCAGCAGGTTATCGGGTGTTATCTTTTTTATCAGGGAGTTCTTTTTTTTTCTTCCCGAAAAAATCATAGATCTTTTTCAAAGCTTCATTCTTCAGCTTCATTTGCTCCAGCAAAACGCCCAATTCCGAATCGGGAGATCCGGTTTGTTCTTTAACTGTCTTTTCTTTTCCGGAAGGTTTGTGTGCCGGCATTGCAATTAAAATTTTCTACAATGATACGCCACAGGATTGGGTGGAAGCAAATTTTTATACTGCACTTAGCTGCCACAGCATAAAAAAACACTGCAACAAAAGTGCTACAGCAAATCATAAACATCTGATTAAATGGATTCTAGATGCTCAACAAATAGTCGGTGAGATTTACTTCCGAATTGGTCAGAAGGAGTTTTTTGCGCAAGCGGGTGCGAGCTACTTCAATACTTCGCAACGACTGACCAGTAATGGAAGAGATTTCTTTGGTGGTCATATTAAGACGCAGGAATGCACAGAGGCGCCTTTCATTAAGGCTTAAATCAGGATTGATCTGTTGCAGTTTGTCATAAAAATCATTATGCACCTGGTGAAAACGCACCTCAAACTCCTGCCACACCGATTCATCCTGCGTTTTTTCCAGATCACGGATGATACCTTTTATAAGCTCCTGTTGCTCACGGTTCAAACCATGACTATACATTAGGAGTTTTTGAGTGATTTCATCGACCAGTTCATTTTTCCTTATCTGATACATCACATTAGTAGTGAGCTCTTTATTTTTCATTTCCAGCTCATTTTCAAGATTTTGTCTTACAAGTTGATTTTTCTCCGACTCCAGCAAAAAGTTTTCATTTGCCAGTTGCAATCTGCGGGCACGGCTTCTCGTAAGAAAGAATAATAAACCGAGAATTACCGCAATAAGAAGCACGAAGCCTCCACTGAGTTTATATCTTTGTTCCTTTCTCCGTAGTTCCATCTGCCTGATTAATTCTCTTTCCTGGAATTGCGCGGTAATTTCCAGCCTTGTAATCTCCCGGTGGGTTTCCTCATTATTAAATTGATCACTGTAATCTTTGAACTTTTTGTGAAACTTAAGGGCAGAGTCGGCCTGGTTTTGAAAATCGTAATACTCATACAACTGGCTTGAGAAATTAATAAGCAATTGCAAGCTTCCCAGGCGCTCGGCCAGAGCCATTCCCCTGTAGGCATAATCAAAAGCAATAGCATAATCCTCGCGAATAAAATGAAACTGCCCAAGATTGCGGTACGAGGAAGCCTGCCCATGCCTGTCGCCGGCATTCATCCGTATGTCCAGCGCATCATTCATTTCCCTGAGTGCCTCATCAAGTCTGCCCATTTCGCCATAGAGTTTACCCAGGTTGTTGAGCAAACGGGCCAGCACCAGCTCCTGTTCTGGAATACGCCGGGCAATGCTGGCTCCCCGAAGGTAATATTCCAGTGCATCTTCCGGAAAACCAAGATTTTCATAGGCAACACCCAGGTTGTTATAAATAGTAGGCAATTCAACCCGGGGCAACGTATCCGGTACAGACTTTGCAGCATCCAATTCTTCTATAAGTCTGATTACATCCAGCAGGTCATCGCGGGTTTCTTCAAATTTCTGCATCATCAGCTTTATGGATCCGATATTGATCATTCCCTTGAGCACTCCATCGTTGTTTCCCAATTGTTTATTCAGATCCCTGAACTCGTAATAGTGTTTTGCTGCCAAATCGAGCAAGCCATATTGAAAACACACGAAACCCATATTAGAAAGTGCCATAGAAACAAGATGGGGGTTCTTACTTAACCTGGCAGTCTCCAACGCCCTTTCGGCATATCTCAGTCCCGTAGAAAGATCATCCAGAGAATATTCCCCTGAAATTTCGATCAGTGAGTGCACACGTAAAGAATCATCAGTAGCCATCTCAAGCTGATAAGTCAGCGAATCAAGCTTCTGAATATCTTGCCCGGAGAGATTTACTGAAAGGGCAGAAAAAAGAATCACAAGAAGAGTAAAAAAACAGCTACTTCTCTTCAATTAGTTAGGGTGTTGGTTTGACCAAACAAATTTATCAAAAAACACACTTAAACGGGCCTTAAAATTTTTTACGATAATCAAAAGCCCAGTTAATGGTACCCGAAAAATTTCGGAAAAATTCAATTAAACCCTAAATGGACAATAAGGGACCCATTTGTTCGGCAAAAACAAAACCGCCCCGAAGCATGCACTTCGGGGCGGTTTTGAAAAAAATATTAAATCTGGTTAATAGCGGGCAACCAGGTTAATCTTCAGGTTGATATTATCGTTGATCAGGTTGTCGCCCAGGTTATCGAAGAAACGGCCTGAACCAAAACGAACCTCGTAAAGCGAACGGTCAAAATCAAAATCGGCATAAGCATCAATTCCACCCTCAACATGGTTTACTAAGGCATTAAAGGCCAGGCTGTGAGTAATTTCCTTAATGGTAAGGTTGCCAGAAATCCGGTAGTTGGCTTCGCCAGAAGCAGCGCCTTCGATGGGTTCGAGCCTTACTATTTCAAAAGTTGCCTCAGGATGGGTAGCCACGCTGAAAAAATCGTCAGATTCGAGGTGACCTTTCAGGCGGGCATTCATCTCAGGGTCGGTAAGGTCAAGCACCACGATTTGGGTCATGTCAATAACCATATTGCCACCCCATATCTTACCGTCATAATCATACATGACGCCTTCTTTAATACCAATGGTACCATTGTGCCCTGAGCCGGTAATCTTCTGACCAGTCCAGGCCACTTCACTGGCATTTACATCAACATAAACGCGGGTAACCTCCTCGGGTATTTCACCGGCTTCAAGCTTTTCAATAATTTCGGCTTTCTTGTCGCTGCCGCCGCCGCACGATGCCATTACAATGGCTGCCATTGCAAATACTGCTAAAAATTTAATTCTTTTCATTTTTAATTCTTTTGGGTTAATGATCTCTTATTACTTGAAATTTCAAACTTCTTAAACCGGGTGTGCAACATTTTGTTCAAAGAAAAAAATATTGCACAGCCAAAAAAATAATGTTATATATTATTAACGTTTGAATGCAAATATTTGTTTGAATTGAAAAACCCAGCGGTTGAAAAGATTATTTTTGATTTTTACTTTTTCAGTTCGGAACAAGCTTGTTTTCTTCAGCTACCATGACCAGTCAACAAATAGAACCTAAAACCGTTTATGCCGAAACAAATTTGCTTTAAGTCTTGCGGGGCTGGTTTTTTGAGTTGTTAACCAACTAACAATTTAGAATTTTGTTATCTTTGCCGTGTTAAAAAACTCGCAACTAAAAAATGCATAAAACTTCAGACAAGGTCTTTAAACTTTGCCGGACTTTTATTATTTTCGCAAATTCATTTTCCGAAAAGTCTTTATAAATCAAACAGATATGCAAACGAAACTTCAGGAATTAACCGAAAGAATTTACCAGGAGGGTGTCAGCAAGGCCAACGAGGAAGCAGAAAAGCTTCTGGCCGATGCGAAGAAGCAGGCAGAGGAACTCATCGGGAAGGCCCGCAAACAAGCCGACGACATTTTGAAAAATGCTGAGAAGGAAGCTGAAACCCTTCATAAGAACTCGCTCAACGAGCTTCAATTGGCCGGGCGCCAAGCCATCTCCGACCTGAAGCAAAAAATTGCCGGCATGATTGAGTCGGCCACCATTCAGCCTGAAACCAAAGGTGCTTTCAAAGACATTGCTTTTACACAGGACATTATCCAGACCATTGTAAAAAATTGGAACCCCAAAGAATCGGAAAATGTGGAACTGAGCCTGCTGCTTCCCTCTGGTAAGCAGAAAGAATTTGAGGCTTTTTTTAAGGAAAAGGCCAAAAACCTGCTCGACAAAGGCCTTGAGGTAACTTACTCTGACCGGATGAAATCGGGATTTAAGGTTGGCCCCAAGCAAGGCGGATACATGATCTCATTTGCCGACGAAGACTTTGAAAACTTCTTTAAGGCTTACCTGCGCCCCAGGCTCATTGAAATGCTTTACGCAGAAAAGGAATAGCAAAAAGGCGGATATCGCCTGAAACGAATCTCAGAAACAAACCTAAACCTTTTGCAAGTGAAGCGAAATTATTACTACCTGGTTGCAGGCCTTCAGGACATAACCATCGACGTTCACAAGCTCCAGTTTTCGCAATTGGCCTTTCGGGAAGAACTGAAAACAGAAGTGCACCCTGATGATTACAAGCTGGTGGAAAAACTTTTTCTTCCGTTTGACAACGCCAACTTGCTCAATCTGCTGCAAAAAACCGGAAAGCCATTTGACGAGAAAGGCAATTTCAGCCAGGAAAGGCTCGAGGAAAATATCAAAGAGCCCCACGATCTGCCCGAATACATGATGCAGTTTATTGCGGCTTTTAAGAGCAAAGACCCCCTTATGCCCGACATGAGCCCTGAAAATGAGCTGACTACCTTGTTCTTTGACCAAATGCTTGGGCTGAACAACGAATTTTTGCGCAACTGGTTTGAATTTGAATTGAACGTCCAAAATATCGTAACTGCATTACTGGCGCGCAAATACGAGGTCCCTTACGAATTCCAGATCATCGGCACCGGCGAGGTGGCAGGCATTATCCGCAAGAGCCACGCCCGCGACTTTGGCCTGGGAGCCGAAATTGACTACCTGGAAGAGCTGGCCAACCTGGTAAGAAACGACAACATTCAGGAACGCGAAAAAGCCATAGACGAGCTGCGTTGGAAATACCTGGACGAGGAAATTTTCTTCGAATATTTCACCATTGAAAAAATACTGGCATTTACCATTAAGCTGGGCATGGCCGAGCGCTGGCTGGGCATCGACAAAGATTTTGGCAACGAGATGTTCAAAAAACTGCTTAAAGAATTGCAATCAAGCTACGAACTACCCGAATCATTTACAGAAAAATAAACATATATGAATACAATCGGTAAGGTAACCGGAATTATTGCCAACCTGGTGATTGTTGAAACCGAGGGCACGGCTGCACAAAACGAGATTTGCTTCATAAAAGATGGCGACACCCGCCTGATGGCAGAGGTGATCAAAATCATGGGCAAAAAAGTGTATGTGCAGGTTTTTGAAAGCACCCGAGGGCTTAAGGTTGGAAGCGAAGTGGAGTTTATGGGGCATATGCTCGAGGTAACACTGGGGCCCGGCCTGCTATCAAAAAACTTTGACGGGCTGCAAAACGACCTCGACAAGATGGAAGGTGTTTTCCTGAAAAGGGGCGAATATACCGAAGCCCTTGATGATGAAAAAATCTTTCATTTTGTTCCGATGGCCCAGCCAGGCGACAAGGTGAGCGCAGGAAGCTGGCTGGGTGAGGTAAAGGAAAACTGGATGCCCCACAAAATCATGGTGCCTTTCAAAATGGAAGGTGAATACACCGTGAAAAGCGTGACTGCAGAAGGGGATTACAAGATAACCGACACCATGGCAGTGGTAACCGACAAGGAAGGCCAAGAAATTAAAATTTCGATGGTGCAGAAGTGGCCAGTAAAAGTGACCATCCGTGCCTATAAAAACAAGCCCCGCCCCTTCAAAATCCTTGAAACTGGCATCCGCGTTATGGACACCCTGAACCCCATTGCCGAGGGCGGTACCGGCTTTATCCCCGGCCCCTTCGGATCGGGCAAAACGGTGCTTCAGCACAACCTCTCGAAGAATGCCGAAGCCGACCTGGTGATTATTGCCGCCTGCGGCGAACGTGCCAACGAGGTGGTGGAGATCTTTACCGAATTCCCCGAGCTCGACGACCCCCGCACGGGCCGCAAGCTCATGGAACGCACCACCATCATCGCCAACACCTCCAACATGCCCGTGGCGGCCCGCGAAGCCTCTGTATATACAGCAATGACTATTGCCGAATACTACCGTGCCATGGGCCTGAAGGTGCTGCTGCTGGCCGACTCTACCTCGCGCTGGGCACAGGCACTGCGGGAAATGTCGAACCGCATGGAAGAATTGCCCGGCCCCGATGGATTCCCCATGGACCTCCCGGCCATTATTTCGAACTTCTATGCCAGGGCTGGCTTTGTGTATCTCAACAATGGCGAAACCGGTTCCATTACCTTTATCGGAACTGTATCCCCTGCTGGCGGTAACCTCAAGGAGCCCGTTACCGAATCGACCAAGAAAGCGGCCCGCTGCTTCTATGCCCTTTCGCAGGCCCGTGCCGACAGCAAGCGCTACCCCGCCATCGACCCCATCGACAGCTACTCAAAATATCTCGAATATCCTGAAATTACCGAATACCTCAATACCAAGGTAGCTCCACATTGGACCGAGCATGTGTTTGAGGCCAAGGATATTCTGCTGCGAGGCAAGGAAACCCAGGAACAGATCAACATTCTGGGCGACGATGGCGTTCCCCTCGACTATCACCTCAAATACTGGAAGGCCGAACTGATCGACTTTGTTATTCTGCAGCAGGACGCTTTCGACAAGATTGATGCCTCCTCCTCACTTGCCCGCCAGCACTTTATGCTGGGCAAGGTGCTCGACATCTGCAACATGGAGTTTAAGTTCGAATCGTTCGAGCAGGTGAACCCCTATTTTAAGCGTGTGATCAACTCGCTTAAGCAGATGAACTATTCTGAATTTGAGTCGGAGCAGTTTGAGAAAAACCAAAAAGAACTTGAAACCATAATCCAGGAAAGGAAGACTGCGTAATGGAAAAAGACACCAAAGCATTTCAGCGCGTATATACCAAGTTGTTTCAGCTTACCAAAGCCACCGTATCATTGTATGCCGATGGCATAGGTAATGAGGAGCTGGCCATTGTGGATGGCCGCCTGGCGCAGGTGGTGAAGATCATGGGCGATGTAGTGACCCTGCAGGTTTTTGCCGGCACCGAAGGCATCGCCACCAACGCCGAGGTAATTTTTACCGGTAAGGCGCCCACCCTGAAGGTGAGCGACGACCTGGCCGGACGTTTCTTCAATGCCTACGGCGAACCTTTGGATGGCAGCCAGATCATGGGCGAAGAACGTGAGATTGGCGGACCCAGCGTGAACCCCGTTCGACGCAAGCAGCCCTCTGAGCTTATTGCCACCGGTATTGCCGGCATCGACCTTAACAATACGCTGGTAACCGGACAGAAGATCCCCTTCTTTGCCGACCCCGATCAGCCCTTTAACCAGGTAATGGCCATGGTGGCATTGCGTGCCCAGGCCGATAAGATCATTCTGGGTGGCGTAGGTCTTTCGAACGACGACTACCTTTACTTTAAGCAGGTGTTCGACAATGCCGGCGCCCTCGACCGCATCGTGGGATTTATAAACACCACCGAGAATCCCCCGGTAGAGCGACTGCTGGTGCCCGACATGGCCCTGACTGCCGCCGAATACTTTGCCGTGGATAAACATGAGAAAGTGCTGGTACTGCTTACCGACCTGACCTTATATGCCGATGCACTCAGTATCGTATCGAACCGCATGGACCAGATCCCTTCTAAAGACAGTATGCCCGGCTCGCTTTACTCCGACCTGGCGCGTCTTTACGAAAAGGCAGTTCAGTTTCCCGATGGCGGTTCCATTACCATTGTGGCCGTAACCACCCTCTCGGGCGGCGACATTACCCACGCCATTCCCGACAACACCGGTTATATTACCGAAGGTCAGCTGTTCCTTCGTAAGGACAGCGATGTGGGTAAAGTTATTGTCGACCCCTTCCGCAGCCTTTCGCGCCTGAAGCAGCTGGTAATTGGCAAGAAAACCCGCGAAGACCACCCGCAGGTGATGAATGCCGCCGTGAGGCTCTATGCCGATGCCGCCAATGCCAAAACCAAACTGGAAAACGGCTTCGACCTGACCGACTACGACGAGCGCACCCTCGAATTTGCAAAAGGCTATTCGGAAAAACTGCTGGCCATCGACGTAAACATCGATGTGGACACCATGCTCGAAACCGCATACGACCTTTTCAACAAACATTTCAGCCCTGCTGAAGTAGGTATCCGCCAGGAGTTTGTGGAGAAATACTGGAAAAAGAACTAAGGCATACCGTTCTTTTATTCGCAAAAAGAAAAACTGAACCATGGCCATTAAGTTTCAATATAACAAAACCGCCCTTCAGCATATCGACAAGCAGCTGAAAGTCAGGGAGCGTGCTTTGCCCACCCTGAAAAACAAGGAAGCTGCCCTGCGCATCGAGGTAAAGAAAGCCAAGACCACCGCAGATGAGTTTGAACAAAAGCTCAACGAGCGCTTGCAGAATTACCAGCGAGCCATTGAGCTGTGGGGCGAGTTCGATAACGATCTGGTAACCATTGAGGACGTGGACCTGTCGATCAAAAAGATTGCAGGGGTAAAAACTCCCATGCTCGAAGATGTGAAGTTTTCCATTAAGGATTTCAGCATCTTTAACCGCCCGGGCTGGTACCTCGATGGCATCAGCATTGTAAAGGAACTGGCGCGCATTGCCATTGAGCGGGAAGTCTTCTTTCAGAAGATGCAGCTGCTCGATCATGCCCGCCGCAAAACCACCCAAAAGGTGAACCTCTACGAAAAAGTACAGATTCCCGGTTTCCAGGAAGCGATCCTAAAAATCAAGCGCTACCTCGAAGACGAGGAAAACCTATCGAAAGCAGCCCAGAAGATTGTTAAAACACGTATTCAGGAAATGGAGGCAAGCATATGATAGCACCCATGACAAAATATTCTTTCCTGGTGTATCACAGGGACTACCTGGAGTTTCTCGAAGAGATGCGGCACCTTGGTGTGCTTCACCTCATTGAGCGCCAAAAGGATGTTTCTGATGAGATGATGGAAAAGTACGACCTGATAAGCAAGGTAAACGGGGTGGTGAAATTTCTGGAAAAGCGCGAGGTAGAAAATCCTGCACCCAAGAAAGATGTTGATGGAAGGCAGGCCTACGAAGAAGTGGATGCCCTGCAACAGGAGCTGGAAAACAAGCACCAGCAACTTAGCACCCTGAAGAAGGAAATCTCGTACGCGGCACCCTGGGGCGATTTTTCGCACGAAACCCTTAAAAAGCTGCGCGAGCAGGGCCTGCAGGTAAAGTTCTACACCGTAACAGCCCGCAAATTTGAAGAAAGCTGGCTGCAGCAATACCCCATGGCTGTTGTCGGACAACACGCAGGATTATATTACCTGGTGGTTATTAAGGCCGAAGATGAAACCTTTGACCTCGACATCGAAGAGATGCGAGCGCCCGAAAGGCCCATTTCTGAGCTGGGTTTTTACGAAAAGAAACTACAGGAAGAAATCGAGGGCATTCATGGTAAATTCGATCAGCACGCTTCCGAAAGCATGGAAGCCATTAAGCATTTTTTGCTTAAGCTGAAGGAAGACCTCCATTTCGACAAAGTCCTTGAAAACACGGTGAAGGAGGCCGACGAAAAAGTAATGCTGCTAGAAGGCTGGGCTCCAAATGAAAAGAAAGAAGACCTGGCTGTTTTTCTGGAGAAAAAGAATATCCTTTTCATTGAAGAAAAAGCCACCCCTGAGGACAAGGCACCCATTCTGCTCAAGAACAAGAAGTTCTCAAAGAAATTTGAGATGATCGGCGAGCTTTACTCCCTTCCCCAATACGGCGAACTCGACCTTACCCCTTTCTTCGCGCCTTTCTACATGATTTTCTTTGGCTTCTGCCTGGGCGATGTGGGCTATGGTGCACTGATGGCTATTATTGCCATTGCGGCCAAGAAAAAAGTACCCAAAGAACTCAAGAAGGTGATGAGCCTGGTATTTTACCTGGGGCTTTCCACCATTGTTTTCGGACTTATCGGGGGTACCCTTTTCGGGATTAAGCTTTACGACACCAACCTGCCTGTTTACAGCACCCTGGCGCAGAAATTTGAAGCGCGGGGCACCGATATCGATCAGTTGTTGTTTTACCTGGCCCTGGCCTTTGGTGGCATTCAGATCATTTTCGGGATGTTCCTTAAGGCCATCAACGAGGTGAGGCAGTTTGGCTGGGGTTTCGCCCTGGGCACCATTGGCTGGATCACCTTGCTGGTGGGTGGCATTGCCCTGTATTCGTTCAGCAAGCTTTCGGGCATCCCCATGGAGCAGCTAAACATTCCGCTTTATGTATTGCTGGGCATCAGCGGCCTGCTCATTCTGCCCCTCAACAATCTGGGGCGCAATGTATTTATGAACGTGGGCGTCGGCCTCTGGAATACCTACAATATGGTGACCGGCATCCTGGGCGACCTGTTGTCGTACATTCGTTTGTTTGCCCTGGGTATCTCCAGCGCCATCATGGGCTTTGTGTTCAACAGCCTGGCCGTTGAGATGAGTGGCAGCATACCTGTGCTCAATATTGTCATCATGGTCATTATCCTGGTGATCGGACACAGCATTAACATTTTCATGTCGGGCCTGGGCGCCTTTGTGCACCCCCTGCGTCTGACCTTTGTAGAGTTTTACAAGAATGCCGGCTTCACCGGTGGAGGAAAAAAATACGAACCATTCAGAAAATTAACTTAACGTCTCACTAAACCTAACCTTGAAATTATGGAACCAATTATTCTTGCTTACATTGGTGTTGGATTGATGATCGGGCTGGCCGGTATTGGCAGTGCATTCGGTGTGTCGATGGGCGGAAACGCTTCGATCGGTGCCATGAAAAAGAACGACGAAGCCTTCGGTAACTACCTCATTCTTAGCGCACTTCCCGGAACCCAGGGCCTCTACGGCTTCATGGGCTACTTCATTCTTTCGCAATACCTGGTTGCCGACATTACCTGGGTAAACGCTGCAGCCATTTTTGGTGCCGGCCTGGCGCTGGGCTTTGTTGCCCTGCTTTCGGCCATTCGCCAGGGACAAGTTTGCGCAAACGGAATCGCAGCCATCGGTTCGGGCTACAAT
This sequence comes from Bacteroidales bacterium, assembly GCA_019429365.1. Taxonomy (GTDB): domain Bacteria; phylum Bacteroidota; class Bacteroidia; order Bacteroidales; family UBA7960; genus UBA7960. The sequence goes on from JAHYJD010000006.1 coordinate 68,100, forward strand.
GTATTCGGCAACACCATGATCCTTGCCGTTTTCCCCGAGCTTTATGCCATCATTGCCTTTGCCGCCACATTCCTTATCTCCGGCGCACTGTAAAAAAAGAACGGAAACAAATTGCAAGAGGCCGCCTCATTAGTTTGGGACGGCCTCTTTTTTTTTTAGCTTCGCTAAGCGGATTTTGCAATTCTGCAAATTTTGATAGCTTTGCTAAACCATGCCAAACAACGGCGAAATGATCAACTACACCTACACAGCCACCGGAGCAAAAATTAGGCAGCAGCTGGAATCAGGCGACAAGGGCGGCATTTCAACCCGCCGCGACTACGCCGGGCCGTTTGTGTTTGTAAACAATGCCCCGGGCTGGGTCAGCACGCCCCACGGGCGGTTTGTTTATATCGTTGACGGCTGGCAGAACGAGTTTCATTTGCGCGATCATCTGGGCAATACCCGTGTGGTGCTGATGGAAGAAGACACCGGCACGCTGGCCACCCTTCAGCAGAACCACTACTACCCCTTCGGCATGCTCATACCCAGCCTGAGCACCACCAACACCCTGGGCGCCCTGAAAGACAACCGGTACCTGTATAACGGAAAAGAATTTCAGGATGACTTCGAGCTCAATTGGCATGACTACGGCGCACGGTTTTATGATGCGCAGATTGGGCGGTGGCATAGTGTGGGCCCGCTGGCGGAAGCATATATAAGCTGGACACCCTACCAATATGTGAGAAATAACCCCATAAGAAGAATTGACCCCAACGGGATGTATGATCGCGATGTAAACTGGCGAAAGGAGAACGAACAAGAAGATGAGGGGCTTAAAGCCAGAGACCTGGCCTTTTCGGGCATTCAATACAACAGCCCCCCGGGCACCAGCGGTGGTGGTGGAAGCCGAAGACGAGGGGCAGCGGTGAATGATGAATTGCCAATTGAAGGGAACTTAAAGGATTCGAATGGAGTTTCAAATGATTGGAGTTTTGAAAACATACTAAGTATTCTTGGGTTTGCTTCGGGTTCAACTGAAGAAATAATGAAGTTAATACTTGTAACCGATATTGAACTCCGACAAGCATTTTTGGATAAAGGTATTTCGACAAAAAGGATAGACAGAATAATTTCACGCACAGGCACCACAGGCGGCTTTGCAAGAATTGGTGGTCAAATATTGTTTTGGGGACAGGCAGGCTACAATGTTCATAATATGTTTATGGTAGACAGTTCTTTTGAAAACATAGCACTAAGATCTGCTGATACTTTTGCTAGTGCACTGGCCACCTTTGGCGGTTTACCTGGAATAGGGCTTGCAGGAGTCTATTATCTCGGAAAAGAAAGTGTAATTATTACAATGAAAAGTTTAGATCAAGGCCTTGTAAAACCAAATACCAATATTCGTTTTTCACCAGGATTAGCACCCTCACCGGTCATTTGAAATTGGTAATATTCTTCATGTTCTTAATAATCTATTTATGAAACTTTTTGATTTTTGTTTTTTTATATTGTATAAGACATATGAGCGGGGAAATTCAACAACCAGTGGAGCTTTTCTAATAAGTTCTTTATGGTTTTCACTTTTACAATTCTTTTGGTTATTCATTATTGTATCACCTGTTGAAATCTATACAGGAATTGATTTATTTCCAGGATTAGAAAATTTTTATTTTTTTGCAATTTATGTTATTGTAATAGTCGGATTAAATAGCATTTATCTTAATTTCAGAAATCGAAAAAATTTAATATTAACCAGGTTTAATTTTTCGAAAAAACAACAGATTAATTATCTTATCGTTCTGGTATTTGTTTTTTTTTGCAGTATTTTCTTGTCCATATATTTGGCAAGCATAAAATATTAAATCTTTATTTTGTAACAGCCCCCGCTGAGCGGAAATTAGCTTCGCTGAGGTCTCCGCTAATCAGCGGATTGGATGCAATTCTGCAAAAAATCATAGCTTTGCTAAACCATGCCAAATAACGGCGAAATGATCAACTACACCTACACCGCTTCAGGAGCAAAAATAAGGCAGCAGCTGGAAACCGGCGGCTGGA